>DIKB01000122.1:7002-16654 GCA_002421445.1 Dehalococcoidia bacterium UBA5629
TGCAGCATCAGTTGATGATAAACGGCGCTCTTGAATCCTGATAGTATAATGATGTATTGAGAGAAAAGGAGGTGAATTTTATGGCTGGTGAACAGATGAAGTTACTCGATGTTCTCACATTTGCAATTCAAATGGAGACTGATGGCAAGCGGTACTATGAACAAGCCGGGAAAGCTGCCATTAATAAACTCGGCAAAGAGATGTACCTCTGGCTGGCCGGGCAGGAGGAGAAACATAAAATAGCATTTGAGGCAATCTATGAATCGATGCAAAAAAAAGCCGGATGGCCGGCGATATTGTTTGTACATGAAAAACGTAGCGGCCTGAAAACTTTGTTTGCCGAAGCGATAAAGGCTGCAGCGAAAGGGGAAAGAGGTTCTCCTCAGGAGATCGATGTCATAGACAAGGCAAAAGAGATGGAGTTGAAGTCACGCAGCTTCTATGAAAAACAGGCTGCCGGGGCTATTGCCCCCTCTGAAAAAGCATTCTACGTGGCACTGGCTGCTGAAGAACAGGGCCATTTTCTGACGCTGGTTGATTATAAAGAATATCTGATTGATCCGGCCGGTTATTTTCTCAAATCCGAGCATCATTCTCTTGATGGAGGTTAAACAGGGCATGTCAGGGATTAAAGAAAATTTGATGGAGATACGGGGACTGGTGGTGGCAGTGGGTGGCAAGGAGATACTGCACGGTGTGAACTTGAATATTCATGTCGGGGAGACGCATGTGCTGTTCGGTCCCAATGGAAGCGGTAAAAGCACGCTGTTGATGACGATGATGGGTTCACCGCGCTACCATGTAACGAGAGGCTCTATAATTTTCAAAGGCAAGGATATTGTGGGACTGCCTATAGATGAGAGGGCACGGATGGGTATAGGCATGTCCGTGCAGCGGCCTCCGGTGGTTCGTGGCGTTAAAACGCGTGATATGGTTGCTGCCTGTGTCGGCAGCCGTCAGCCCGAAGAATCTGTTGAGTCTATGGCGGCCAGGGCTGACATGTCCGATTTTCTCGATAGGGATATCAATTACGGATTCTCCGGAGGTGAGGTGAAGAGGTCTGAGTTGCTGCAGTTGCTGGCGCAACGCCCCGATCTGGCATTGCTTGATGAGCCGGAGTCGGGTGTTGACCTGGTGAATATCGCATTGATTGGAAAGCTGATAAACGATCTGCTGCAGAAAGATCATTACCTCCGTGATCGCAATCGTAGTGGTCTTATCATTACCCATACCGGTCATATTCTGGAGTACGTCAGTGCGCGGACGGGATATGTGCTGATGGATGGGGTGGTGGTCTGTGAGGGTGATCCCAAGGAGATTCTGGAAACTATTAAAAAGAAAGGTTACGAAGAATGCCGGAAATGCGCGATATAAAAACCTCAAAGGAAGCAGTCGAAAAAGCAAAATCTGCACAGGCAAAGCAGGCACGGTTCGGACAGGATATTGCTCTCGATTCCTACGCGCAGAGCGCTGAATCAATCGACTATCAGCGAGATTTGTCTCAACTGCCGCAGGCGACAAAGGAACGAATGCTGGAAGTAGGAGTGGTTACCGATGATAAGGTGGAGCGCTCCGGCACCATAGTCCAGATGGATTCATCGGTTATCCATAGTTTGACGAAGCAGGATGACGTGGAGGTGATGAGCACCAATCAGGCAATGGAGAAGCATGGCTGGCTGGCTGATTATCTGTGGAAAGCGGTGTCCGTAGATTCAGATAAATATACCGCTCACGTTGAATTACATCACAGCAACGGCTATTTTATCCGGTCGCTGACGGGAAGCAAAAGCGTTTATCCCATCCAGGCCTGTCTGTATCTTAACAAAAAGAATCTGGCACAGACAGTGCATAACATCATCATTGCTGAGGAGAACTCGGAACTGCATATTATTACAGGCTGCACCTCGGGAGGTAAAAATGAGCCGGGATTGCATCTCGGTGTCTCCGAATTCTATGTAAAAAAGGGCGCTAAAGTCAGCTTTACCATGATTCATAACTGGGACCCTCAAATAGCCGTTCGCCCTCGCACCGGCATTATCGTTGAAGAAGGCGGTGTATTTATCAGCAACTATGTCATTATGAAGCCGGTACAATCGCTGCAGACGAATCCGGTCGCGAGGTGTGTCGGCGAGAATGCCGTGGTCAGGTTTAACAGCATTCTGGTGGCACAGCCCGGATCGTCTATGGATGTCGGATCACAGGTAATCCTTGATGCTAAAGGTGCCCGAACCGAGATTATCTCGCGGACGATAACTACCGGCGGCACGATTACTGCCCGCGGTTATATCGAAGGTAATGCTCCAGAGGTGAAGGGGCATCTCGAATGCCGCGGTCTCATCCTTGGTGAGAAAGGTATAATTCACGCTATCCCTGAATTGAAAGGACAAATAGCCGGCATAGACCTATCGCATGAAGCGGCTATAGGCAAGATTGCTGAAGAGGAAGTTGAGTATCTGATGATGCGCGGATTGACACGTGATGCGGCAACGGCAACGATTGTCAGAGGTTTTCTCAGGGTAGATATCGAAGGATTGCCTGATCAGCTTAATCAGGAGCTTCGCCACGCTGTTGAAGCCAGTGAAAAAGATCTCATGTAACGCCGCTGGCATTCATCTATTAGATAGGGGGTGATTTTATGAAACCGCGTGTAGTTCGTGATGACGTTTATGCTGTCGGCGCTGTCGATTGGGATAGAAGGTTGTTCGATTCGCTAATCCCGCTTCCCGATGGCACCAGCTATAATGCATATCTGGTGAAAGGGAGCGAGAAAACGCTGCTGGTTGATACCGTCGACCCGATGATGAAAGAGGTTCTTTTTGAGCATCTTGATGCGCTGGATGTGAAGCGGCTCGATTATGTTATCGCTCATCATGGGGAGCAGGACCACTCCGGCACCCTGCCTTTCGTTCTGGAGAGATATCCCGAAGCAAAACTTATCGTCTCGGATAAATGCAAAAAGATGCTGATGGACCTCCTGCTGATTCCCGAGGAGAAATTCATGGTGGTTGGCGATAAGGAACGCATTTCGCTGGGGAATAAGACGCTGGAGTTTATTTACACGCCGTGGGTGCACTGGCCTGAGACTATGGTCACCTATTTGACGGAACAGGAGATACTATTCTCCTGCGATTTCTTCGGATCGCATCTGGCGGCGTCTGATATTTTTATTCGCGATGAGGGGCAGGTGCATGAGGCGGCAAAGCGGTATTTTGCCGAGATCATGATGCCGTTCCGTGCCATTATTCAAAAGAATCTGGAAAAACTGAAAGATTATGCTATTGATATGATTGCGCCAAGTCATGGTCCGGTATACACCAAACCGGAGTTCATCCTTCGGTTGTATCATAGCTGGGCATTTGATGAGCCGAAGAATATTGTAGTTCTGCCCTATATTTCTATGCACGGCAGCACGAAGAAAATGGTGCATTACTTTGTCGATGCGCTCGCGGAGCGAGATGTAATCGTGAAACAGTTCGATCTGGCGGCAGTTGATATCGGGAAACTGGCGATGTCGCTGGTGGATGCTGCTACCGTCGTTCTTGGAACGCCGACTGTCCTTGCCGGGGCGCATCCGATGGTTGCCCATGCAGCGTTTCTGGCGAATGCTCTCAGGCCGAATTTAAAATTCGCTTCTATTATCGGCTCATATGGCTGGGGAGGGAAAACGGTGGAACAACTCGCCGGTATGATACCCAATTTGAAAGTCGAGGTGCTCGATCCTGTGCTCTGTGCCGGGTATCCTCGCGAAGCTGATCTGGGAAAGCTCGATGTACTTGCGGATACAATAGCACGGAAACACAAAGAGAACGGATACATATAGCAATTGTTCTCTGAACAAACGGAGGCTGTATTGTCAGAAACAACATCATCGGAAAAACCGCAAAAAGCGAAAATCACCATCACCGGAATGACCTGCACAACATGTGCGGATACGATTGAAAAGGGGCTGTCCGAAACGCCGGGTATTGAGCAGGCTAATGTGAACTTTGCTGCAGAGGAAGCATCAATTCAGTATGATCCCGGACAGGTCAGTCTGGCTGATATCCGGAAAACGGTGTCGGGACTCGGCTATGGAACGGCGACCAAAAAATCTATTTTTCCTGTATCCGGCATGACCTGCGCATCCTGTGTGGCTCGTGTTGAGGAAGCCCTTTCCGGTGTTCCGGGCGTGATTTCCGTTGCCGTAAACCTTGCTTCGGAGAAAGCGACGGTTGAATACCTTGATAGTGTCTCATTTGCTGATCTTCGGCAGGCGGTACGTGATGCCGGCAACGAGCTTGGCACTGAGACGCAGACTCTTGAAGACGTTACCATGGCTTCAGCGCGGGAGATAGGAAAACTGCGCATCCGGTTTATTGTTGCCATTGTTCTGGGCGCGCTCATTATGATCCTGAGTATGATAGGTATGGGACATATGTGGGGATTACTGCTCTGGGCGCTGGCGACTCCGGTACAGTTCTGGGCTGGTTTAAGGTTTTACCGTGGTGCCTGGGGCGCGTTAAAACATCGTCGGGCGGATATGAATACGCTGGTGGCCGTTGGTACATCTGCCGCTTATCTCTACAGCGTGGTCGCTGTGCTGTTCCCTCAAGTTTTTACTACGGCAAATATCGAACCCAGTCTGTATTTCGATACATCATCTATAATCATTGCTCTTATCCTTCTCGGACGTTTTCTGGAAGCGCGTGCCAGGGGACAGACATCGGAGGCGATTAAAAAGCTTGTTCATCTCAGCCCAAAGCATGCCCTCGTTGTTCGTGATGACAAAGAAGAGGAGATACCTGTAGAAGATGTGTTAGTCGGCGATATCATTATTGTCCGTCCCGGTGAACGGGTGCCGGTGGATGGCGTTATCAAACAGGGATATTCCAGTATAGACGAGTCCATGATCACCGGTGAGAGTATTCCTGTGGAGAAGCAGACCGGCGATGAGGTCATCGGCGCTACCATCAATAAAACCGGCAGTTTTCAGTTCGAGGCTAAACGCGTGGGAAAAGATACCACACTTGCCCGAATTATCCGTCTGGTGGATGAAGCGCAGGGGAGCAAGGCGCCGATTCAACGATTGGCCGATGTTATAGCGAATTACTTTGTCCCGACGGTCATCGGTATCGCTATATTCACTTTTCTCGTCTGGTATTTTCTAGGGCCGCCGCCGCCGCTGACCTATGCTTTATTGAATTTTGTTGCTGTGCTCATTATCGCCTGTCCCTGTGCGCTGGGACTGGCAACGCCCACGGCGATTATCGTCGGCACGGGCAAAGGCGCTGAGCATGGTATCTTATTCAAAAGTGCCGAAGCTCTGGAGCGTGCCGGCGGCATTACTACGGTATTGCTTGACAAAACGGGCACGCTGACGAGGGGGGAGCCTGTGGTTACCGATGTCGCAGCGGTTGATACTTTTACATCTGATGATGTTCTCCGTATGGCTGCATCGGCGGAACGCGTATCCGAGCATCCCTTATCTCAAGTGATTGTTAAAAACGCATTGGACAAAGGGCTGGTGCTGGCGCAGATGGATAACTTTTGGGCTTTGCCCGGCCGAGGCATTGAGGCGATTGTTGAAGGCAAGCAGATATTGCTGGGCAATGCGAGGCTGCTGCAGGAACGGCATATTGATTTAGGTGATCTGGATACGAAATCAGCCTCTTTCTTTGAACAGGGCAAAACAGTGATGTTTCTATCTGTTGATGGCAAAGCTGCCGGCGTCATTGCGCTGGCTGATACGCTGAAGACGAATATCAAGGAAGCGTTGCAGGCACTGCATCGCATGGGTGTCGAGACGATTATGATCACCGGCGATAACAGACGGACGGCTGAGGCTATTGCGAGGGAAGCAGGTATTGATGAAGTAATTGCCGAAGTGTTGCCGGAACATAAAGCGGCTGAAGTGAAGAAGCTGCAGGAGAAGAAGGTGGTTGCCATGGTGGGCGACGGAATCAATGATGCTCCGGCGCTGGCTCAGGCGGATATTGGCATCGCTATCGGTACCGGCACCGACATTGCTATTGAGAGCGCTGCAATTACACTTATCAGCGGCGACTTGATGGGCATCGTCACTGCGATCTCGTTAAGCAAACTGACAATGCGAACGATCAGGCAAAACCTGTTCTGGGCGTTCGCTTACAATGTGATTCTGATACCGGTGGCAGCGGGCATTCTGTATCTTATTTTTGGTCGTTCGGGAGTCCCCGAGGGTCTTCGATTTTTCCTGGGCAATTATGGTTTTCTCAATCCGATGCTGGCGGCGGCAGCTATGGCGGCAAGCTCGGTGACCGTAGTATCAAATTCGTTGCGTCTGCGCGGATTTAAGCCTGCGAAGGCTGAAAAAATATAATGGAGGTATGGTATGGCGATTGATCCGGTATGCAAAATGACGGTTGATGAGAAGAAGGCTCCGGCAACATCCGAATACAAAGACAAAAAAGTACTACTTTTGCACTGTCGGCTGCAAGAAGGCTTTCTCTTTCTCTATTGCAGCGTATCACTATAGTACTTTTTGTGATAACAGTCAAAAAACATGACAAAACGGTGGTGTGTCGTAGAAATCTTCAAAAAACGTGCTACAATAATCTTTAAGGAGGCGCATATGACAAATGAAGAGATCATTGTTTTATTGAATAAGGACCTCGAAGACGAACATGGTGCCATTGTTCAATATCTATCTCATGCCTATGCGATAGGTGAAGGGGAGATGAGCTGCGAAATCGAGGCAATTGCCCGTGATGAGATGCGTCATCTCGATTGGCTCGCGGAAGCTATTGTTGATCTCGGTGGTACGCCAAGTTTGAATCGCGGAACAATGAAAATGACCGGCAAAACAGTTCCTGTATGGATGGGTAATGATGTGAAGCTGGAAGAGGATGCGATCGCAGCGTACACAGAGCATAGCAAACTCATTGGAAACCGAAAGATCAAACGGTTGCTAAAACGCATCTTATCAGATGAGAAAGCTCATCACGGCGATTTTGCCCATTTTGTTGATAAAGCGAAGAAGGAAAAGATGAAGGATAACAGGGGCAGCGCTTCTGATAAAGTGACAAAAGTCCTGGACTGGGGCATTGCTCATGAATATACTGTTATCTTACAGTATCTGTTCCATTCGTATATTGCGAAGGATGATCATTTCCAGAAAGAAATGCAGGATCAGGCGATCAATGAGATGCAGCATCTGGGCTGGCTGGCCGAAAAGATGATTGATAAGGGCGGCAGTCCGATTATAGAACATACAAAAGTTAATGTAGCTACAAAGAAACCGGCGATGCTGAAGGCGGATATCGCTATTGAGAAAAAAGTTGCTGCCGAGTATGATCGTGCCGCGAAAGAGATAAAAGATGTTAAAGTAAAAAAGCTGCTTCAGCGTATCCGTGATAATGAGTTGTATCACGTCGAAGTGTTTAACGACCTATCGAAAGAAAAATAATAGATAATAATAGAGGAGGATGGTAATGGCATACGCTGCAAAGGATTACGGCAGTCTTATTGGTATGCAGGGATTCAGCGAGGCGCTGCTGAAAAATCACTTTACCCTGTATCAGGGCTACGTTACAAATACCAACAAGGTTATGGACACTCTGGCTGCTATGGTGAAAGATAGCAAGATCGGTACTCCTGAGTATGCTGAGTTAAAGAGGCGTTTCGGATGGGAGTTCAACGGCATGCGCTTGCATGAGTACTACTTCGAGAATCTTGGCGGAAAAGCGGTTCTGAATAAATCCGGTAAGTTGGGAAAGAAACTCGCTGAGGATTTTGGCAGTTATGAGGATTGGGAGAAAGATTTCAGAGGTGTCGGGGCGATGCGCGGCATCGGCTGGGCTGTTCTTTATCGAGACAATGTAACTAAGAAGTTGATGAATCAGTGGATCAATGAGCATGATGTCGGTCATCCCTCCGGCTGTGCTCCGATTCTGATCATGGATGTATTCGAGCATGCCTTCATGCTGGATTACGGACTGAAGCGCGCCGATTATATCGAAGCCTTTTTCAAAAACATCAACTGGGCTGCTGTTGAAGGCAGGCTGCTTTAATCCGGTAGATATTTAATCTCATAAATTCGAGATCATATCGGCCAGATGGCTGATATGATCTCGTCATATTGCCGTTGGAAAACTAACCGCAATCCTGATTTCATTTTGTTGCCTGTAGCGTAAACTTAAGGTTTGTGAGGTTAGAAATCTATGTCTGCAATTGTCTCATCATTGGAAACTGGTAAATCTGAGTTTATGCGAAGCAGGGAGATTCCTGTTTCATTTGGAAATCATGGCGTAATGCTTCATGGCAGAGTTTTATTGCCGCCTCAGGCCAGCATTCATGCTCCTGTTCCCGGTGCTATCCTGTGTCATGGATTCGGAGCGGGGCATAAAGCCATGGAATCAAGTGCATTGCTGCTGGCTAATAAGGGGATAGCGGCTATCGTTTTTGACCTGCGGGGGCATGGCAAGAGCGGTGGTGCCCTTGATGATAGTTTCTATGAAGATATTCTCGATGCATATCAGATGTTTACCGCTTTGCCGGAAGTAGATGAATCCAGTATTGCCCTGGTCGGACACAGTCTCGGCGCGTTTTCCTCAATTCTGGCTGCTCAGAAACTGAAGATTAAGCCGAAGGCAATCATTGCACTATCCTGTCCATATGAAGTTGAGAGCAAATTACTTTCCATATCTTCACATCCTGGATTCGCGTGGTTGCGAAAGATAATCGAGATGGTCTGGAGCGCAAGCATGATATGCAGCGGTCTTACTGTCAGAATTAACTGGAAGAAATTTCTTGGAGTATGGACGAAGATGAAGCTATCAGCGGCACTTTCTGATCTCGATGAATGTGCTAAACTGTTTGTCTTCTGTGAAGACGATAAGATAACGCCGCACAGACGGTTTGCTCACATATTTGATAAAGTGCGCGGGAGAAAAAAACAAATATTGACTGCCGGGACACATGGGACACCGGTTGAAGCGGAAATTCTGCGTTTTGAGTGGGTTGGCTGGACGGTTTCCGCGTTAACAGCGTAGTTTGTGCCCTGCTGTTTTACCTTCTTTCACGAGGGACGGATTGTATATCCGTCCCTTATTGTTTGCTCAAAAGTGCCANNAAAATAGAACTGCGTGCTGGCTACAGAGTGCCGTCGAGCCGATTCATCACCAGGCCTGTAGGCAGTTTTGGATGGAAGAATGTCGATTTTCTCGGCATCCTGTCCTTGGCATCGGCGATCGCTTTTATCGTCATCGACGGGATGGGGTTGAGCAGGAAGGATAACTGAAAATCCCCTGCTTCCACCAGTTTCATAGCATGTTCAGTGTTGGGCGTGTAAGCGATCATATCCGTCTCTCCAGTGATGCCCATCAGATGTTCGAGTATCACATGTTGCACAACGCTTACCTCGAGTTTTTTGTAGGATTCCGGCCTGTCTTCTGGCATGATGCCATGCAGCGAGACTCCCGGACGCAATTTCAATGTCAGCACTCTCCCTGGTTCCAGTCCAAGCGCCATGATACTGGCATCCTGCGTGTAGGGCAGCTTATTACCGGTCAACGGCAGAGACGTTACTTCAAAGTACTTTTGCAGCTTTGTCGGAAGCTCATGGATGACCTTATCGGGTAGATTCTTGAGGAGTCTGTGAATGGGCATTATCAACAGTCCCGGATCGGAAAACGAT
>DIKB01000122.1:16669-18104 GCA_002421445.1 Dehalococcoidia bacterium UBA5629
TCTCTTTGACGTCTCTCATCACGGTAGTCTAAAGCAGTCTCATATCTGTGGTGTCCATCTGCGATATAGATCGATTTGGTGACCATGAAATGGTTGACCCTCTGGACAAACTCTGGTTCATTTGCCTTCCAGACACGGTGTGTTTCACTTCCGCGCTTGATCTCAAAGAGTAATTTACTGTCGAGCAACTTTCCTTGCATCAGTTTGGCGATGCGCTGTCCCGGATCTTCATAGAGGCCGAAAATGGGGCTGGAATTAGCGGCGCAGGCGCGCATCAATTGCAATCTGTCTGCCTTCACTTTTGCTATGGTGTACTCATGCGGGATGATGATATTCTTTTCCCATGGCTCAAGATGAACGCAGGCGATAAGTCCCATACGTACTTTTGTATCCTCGCCATATTCGAAGCTGTGCTCATGGATATAGTAGGTCGGTATAGTATCAATCTCGAGTATCCCGTTTTTCAGCCACTCGCTGAAGGTGCCGGCGGCGCGGGTGTATTTATTATCAGTCTCCGTATCGTCCGGTGACTCCATGGGATGCTCAACGTGAATGACATTGTACTGGTGTTTCTTGTAGTATGCCTTCTGTTCTTCCGGTGAGATAACATCGTATGGCGGGCAGATAATAGACGCCATCTGATGAGCGAATTTTTTACTGTATCGTACACCTCTGAAAGGGCTAATGTCGGGCACGTGGATGCCTCCTGTTTATAAACAATTTGTCAGGCCTCCCCGCCATGCCTGTTCCATATCATCCAGGGATACGTCTACAAATCCTTTGATTACTAATCGTGTGCCGCCGGTTGTTCCCAGTTTTGTGATGGGTACCTGCCATTTCACGGCAATCTTATCAAGTTTTATTGCCTGTTTTGGAGGCACTGAGATCACAATGCGGGATTGTGCTTCCCCGAACAGGGTCGCATCTAATCGATTGTTGATGGTGATGTCTTTGCTTGAAAAGCCAAGCTTATTCGGTATACAGCACTCTGCGAGGCAGACCAGCAATCCTCCGTCGGAACAATCATGGGCCGAGTTGATGATGCCTTTAGCGATCAGCTCGATGCAGCAGCGCTGAACGGATTTTTCGAGTGTAAGGTCAATAGTTAAATCTCCTTTGACAATACCGTGAATGACTTCGAGGTATTCGCTGCCGCTGAGGCCCGAGGCGTCAGCCTCGTTTTTTCCCAGCAGGTAGACTATATCCCCTTCCTGCTTAAATCCCTGCGTGCAGTGCTTTGCAGCATCCTCGATGAGTCCCACCATGCCGGTTACCGGCGTCGGGTAAATAGATTCCCCTCTGGTTTCGTTGTACAGGCTGACATTACCGCTGATAACGGGCACTTTCAGTTCGCGGCAGGCGCGTGCCATGCCTTTGATACATTCCCGTAACTGGTAAGCGATGTCAGTCCTTTCCGGATTGCCGAAGTTAAGGA
>DIKB01000158.1:0-3098 GCA_002421445.1 Dehalococcoidia bacterium UBA5629
GAATCTCACGATTCGGCTGTTTGATGCTCAGCTTGAGAATTATCTTTGTGACGACTGCCAGCGTGCCTTCCGAGCCGATGAGAAGCTGAGTGAGATCATAACCGGAAGCCGATTTTACAAATTTGCCGCCGGTGGTAATGACGGTACCGTCGGCCAATACCACCTCCAGACCGAGCACGTGGTGTCTGGTAACACCATATTTGACCGCATTCATACCGCCGGCATTTGTCGCCACGTTGCCCCCGATGGTAGCGGACATTTCGCCGGGGTGCAGCGGATAATAAAGACCATGCTGCTCCACTGCAGCAGTGAGATCGGATAAAGCAACGCCGGACTCAGCGATGGCGACAAAATTATTCGTGTCAATCTCCAGAATACGGTTCATCCGCTCAAGAGACAACACCATGCCGCTGTAAATCGGCACGACCCCGCCACTCAACCCCGTCCCCGCACCACGCGGAGTCACCGGAATTTTATGAGCATCGGCAAAAGCGAGAAGGCGGGCAACAGATGCCGTATCAGACGGTTTAACGACAACATCGGGCAAAGATGGCTCCACCAGTGCTGTCTCATCAGCCGCGTACCCTTCTCTATCCGTTTTTTCGGTGAAAACACTGCCTTTACCCATCAGGGAGATAAGGTCGTCAATTACCTGTTGCGTTACCTTTGCATACCGTTCAATCATAGCTATCCTTCATGAACCGACTATTTTTTTCAATTAGCTGAATCCCTCAAGAAAAGCAGCGACATTGTGCCCCAGCACGTGATAATGCCTAATAGATTATGATGGTTTCGGATAAATTGCAAAACCGCGTCATACAGAAAATTTATCATGATAGCGGCTCGGTCACATGTTTTTCTTCCCGCGGTCGCCAAAAGGATGATAATTACCTCACCCTTCCTGCCATAAAGTACTAGGACTATTTCCGAAGTCAAAATAGGACTTGTGACTTATGTCATATTGCCGGAGATGGTGCATACTATATTGTGTAAGGTAAAAAGAGAAATAAACATTTTAGGCTGATTTTCCGTTATACCTGATAGAGAAAGAAAAAAAGGAGGCATACAATGCATAACACAAGAAAACTATTCACCATCCTCGGCGACGACAAGCATCTTTTAGCCATCTTCGCAGGCATCATCCTGTGTGGACTAGCGCTGGTTTGTCTGGCAATTACAGCAGGGATCGTGTATCTCTAAAAGGACACGATGAAGATGATGCCTGTACGATAAACAGGCGCCCGTTTACGGTCGTCTGTTTTTTTATTGTCTTTTTATCGCAGCGCGCTCAACCTCAGAGGCTTCGCAGTAACCAGTTCCGATCTCCCACACAATGTTTCAGCACGGCCGGTACAGGAAACATGGCAGTTGGCGGTACAGCCGGCAATAGCATGAAATCTCCCATCGATGCCTTTCCTGGCAAACGGCAGCGGATACCCTTCGCAATTCGGAATGCTCTCAGAATCAGCCGTCACGGCTGGAAGCTCTTGACACACAGCATAGGTCATGCCGTTACCTTCCACGCAAGTTTTCAGTTTCCGATGCAGTTCTATTCTCATATCTCGGCTCAGCAAATAACCCCACCCTGTCCCTCCGTTTTCGTACAGATACTCCCGTTCAAATGCCAGCCCGGCATCCGGTGACAGCTTCAGTATCAGGTCGCGCATCCGTTGCCATGAGCTTGTTCCGGCAAACGGCCCGATAGTGCCCCTTTGCTTTGACAGTCTGCCCGTGCCGGCAACAATGTGACCGGCCCCGGCTCCAGCGAAGTCGCCAATGATGTTTTCTACATAACTGAACCAGTCCTCCCCGTACAACGCCCGAAACAGATGTATAAACAGGGGATCGAGACGGATCACCGTTTTTACGCCCACATCCGATAGCCTCCTGACGGCAGCAAGCCTCTTCGCATAATCCGGCGCCTGCGGTGACAACAGTTTGAGGACATCCTCCGTTCCTTCGATGGTTACTGCAACGATTTTAGGCTCGTACCGGGCGAAGTCCGGTAAATCCAGCAGAAATGACGGATCGCCTTTGGTCGTCACCACAAAGGAGACACCATAAGCCATCAGAAGCCGAACAAGCCGTTTGACCCCGTCTTTCAACACCGGGATATCCTGGCAAGGATCGGAGATATTCGATATCGATACGGGAGGGCACAGGGTCATTCTTTTCAGATCTTTCTCAACAAGCTCGGGCAGGTTGTTATAAACCATGGTGTCCACAGCGTTGCTGGCGTAGACCGCTTCCCTGGCATAACAATAGATACAGTTATGAATACACTGGTTTGGCCCGGGCGGCGTTACATTGATGATCCAGCAATGCAGACATTTCCGTTGAGGAGATGCATAGGGGAAATCATGAAATGTCGATGTTTTTCTAGGTGTCGGTTTAACCTGTGGCATAGTATTGCCTCAGAGATCATTTGATGTTTTGCTCACGATATCTCTTTATCAGTTTATCGTAGTTGGCCGGTGATATGATCACAGCCATGATTTCAACCGTTTGAATGCCGCCAGTTTCTCCGTATCGCCGATTTTGGCACGTTCCAGTGCTGCATGAAGTATCTGAATGCTCTTATCATACGTCTTCCTGTCCACGGGGTAGGGGAATCCGTCTTTGCCGCCGTGAGCGAAGCTATAGCGGGCGGGATCACGGAGGCTCACCGGCACGTCGTAGACGATCTCCGAAAGCAAGCTCAGCGCACGAAGCGTTTTAGCGCCAACCCCCTCGAATGCCAGAAGCTGCTCGAAGTTCTGAGGTTGCCGTTCATAGGTGTTGAGCAGAATTTTGGAGAGGCGGTCGGGGTGAATATCCTGAGGTTCGATCGGATGGCGTCCAGGCAATGTAAGCGTCGCAATTTTTTTGAGCTGCAGAATAAGCGCCTCCGGCTTCTCTTCCCTGGCAATGCGGGCGATAATGGTGCGAGCATCGCCGCTTTCCTGAGCCACCAGGTTGAGCGTTTCGCCTGTCGTCTCGGCGCAGATGGCGGCGTGAGGCTCGCAAACGAAATCGGACACGGTCTCTCCCAGCCAATGATAACGCCGGGCATAGTTATTCGTCTCATTCATCCCCTGCTGGACAACCGCCCAGGAGCC
>DIKB01000158.1:3134-3287 GCA_002421445.1 Dehalococcoidia bacterium UBA5629
AGCCGAGTTGTCCACCTTTGCCGTTATCCTGCTGGCATAGACCAGCCCTGCGGGATCGGTTTTCAGGTATTTGCCGAAGCCTTCAAGCTCCTCCGGCGTCTTCCGTGATGTCCTCCCTTTGCCTCCGGCAATAAATAAGCCCAGATCAGCCTC
>DIKB01000153.1 GCA_002421445.1 Dehalococcoidia bacterium UBA5629
CCGTGGTCGTCGATAAGGTGCTCCGTTCGAAGAAGGGCATCGGCTTCGATGCCGCGAAGAATGAGTACGGCGATATGGTGGAGAAGGGCATTATCGATCCGCTGAAGGTTACCAGAACCGCGCTGGAGAATTCATCTTCCATCGCCAATATGATCCTGACCACCGAGGCGCTGGTTACCGATATCCCCGAGAAGGATAAGATGCCTTCCATGCCACCCATGCCCGAGTACTAGAAGACAGAAAACAGGTAGATAACAAAAGAGAGGGCGGGTGATCACCCGCCCTCTCTTTTTCCCAGTCGTTCGCCGAGTAGCTGGGTAGCAGCATATCGAGGCGAATTGCAATATGGTTGTCTTCTCGATACTATTGCTATCGCAATAACCCGAAGAACGGTGCGTTGTTATCGCAAACGTTCATCAAGCGGAGTCGAAGTGTCCTGTCACCTCGAGCGTAGCCGAGAGGTCTCAGGAAACAGTACAAACTGGTCACTAATAGTAAAACAGTTCATAGAAAGTGACAGGAGATTTCTCGATTACACTCGAAATGACCTGAACCATAGCTACAGGAGATCATCACGTCGCTCCGCTCCTCATGATGACACTATACCGTCACCTTGAGAATTGTTCGCTGAGTAATTCTCAGCAGCATCTTAAAACTGCATTGTATTTTGACACATAGGGGAGCAGTAGCTATAATCAAATTCCATTGCCGAGTTGTGTAGCGGTAGCACGATGGACTTTGAATCCATTTGCCCAGGTTCGAATCCTGGCTCGGCAGCCATATCCTATGTTTCCACCATCCTCTTTTCTATGTTTCTATGGTTTCCCCAGTTAAATATCACCTTGAGAGAGCGCGACTCAAAACAACAAGCGAGCATAACACAACAAGCGAGCACACAACAAGCGAGCATACATTGACACCGACAATTGGTCGAGCTACACTTCTACAAACACCTATCACCAGGGGGAATTACGATGATGAAAGCAAGCAATCTTTTCGGGCTGGAAGTAATAGACTCCGATGCCAGATCCGTTGGTACTGTGCACGACCTCGAACTTGATGAAAAGAACTGGACTGTCACCACCCTGATTATAAAAACGGGATTCATCAAAAAAGTGATGGTTTCGACACAGGCTATCGACAAAATCGGAGATAAGGTTGTATTAAAAATAGCTTCAGCTAAAATACAGTAGCTATTTCAGTGTGGATGCTATCACTGGATACATAGGCTGAAATTTTTAAAAATTATTTTTTAAAAAAATTATGGACGCAAAACAGGCTAAATTAAAAAATATCATTGATATGGCATTCGCATTCAGCGCAATGACAAGGGTATTCGAGAAGAATAGCACTGAAAAGATAGTGAGCAAACTTGCATCCACGCTACTAAAAATTAATACCGTTCAGGGAGATGCAGATTTTCGTATTCTGCATGATGATTTTTGCAATTGGTTTGAACATAATATCAAGACTGCTGACCGTCGAAAGAAAGAGGCGCTAATCAAACATTCAGGCCAAACTTCATATGGACAAGGTGCGAAGGTATTGAATTGTGCCCTAAAAGTATACATTTACTATTGCAATTTGCCTGAGGATAATGTGGCTAAACGAATAATTAAATGGCTTGATGCTGCAATAGATACTAAGATGATGAAGTATCTCAAAAGAATGCCAGAAAACAAAGGAAAGGCTATAACCGCAACTGCAATTGAGCATGTAGATAAAAATACCTATTTAACACTTCAAGAGTTAGTGCGTAACGATATTCTACGTTCGTTTTCGGGGAATATTTATCCGGTACAATGGGATGATGTAATGTTTCGTAAGCTAAATAATAAAGATAATTCGCATAACGCTGAAAATAACGATCACAAAAATGATAATATCAATGATAAAATGGCAGTTGATTCAGCATCAACAGGGAAAATATCAACTTTAAATGGAACTATCGGTAGCTCCGGCAAAGGCAAAACAGGTGCTTGGGGTATTACAATTTCTAGAGGGAGTGTAAGAGAACTCCATAAGAAGCATTATCCAGTGACATTTCGTGATGGAGATAAAATAACTCTATTTCATGAATCGAATGAAGGGGATGGATTTGAAGCAAGGTTACATCTTTATAAATTATCTGCAAATTCACCTTCATATATAGCGAAAGGTTCTAGTCCTTCCGATAAAACGTTAAAGGAGTTCTTGGAATCTTTAAATTTCAATCACGGCGACCAGGTAATATTCAAGTTTAATATGATAAATAAACAAATACTCATATCAACGAAGCTTACCCAAGAATATTAGTGACAATCTTTAACAATTAAATTAGAGACCGATTGGCAAGAAATATACCCATGCTATAATAGATATAGAAAACTGTGGAGTAAGGCAAACTAGAAAATACACCATTATAATCGAAAAAGGCAATGAATCAGGTTATGTACCTTATGTCCAAACGCTTAAAGGCTGTGTTTCCATGGAGAAGACCAAACTCGAGACTATGAAGTATCAAGAAAGCTATGGAAATATATTAAAGTCCTTCTTGAAGATGCTATATCAATACTAACAGAAATGGAAAAAGAGACCGTTGAGTTAGAGGTCGATGTTAATTCGGTAAACTACACAGGATGATACACGGCACATAGGAGACATTGAACCATGCCAGATTATAAATTCACGGTCGTAGTAGAGCAGGATGAGGATGGACTTTACGTGGCTTCGGTACCGCTTCTTCAAGGTTGTCATACTCAAGGCGAAACTTACGAGGAAGCATTAGCGAATATTAAAGATGCAGAAGTCGGCTTCAAGGGTATTCGACAATTTCCATGCAAGTACGTACCTGCTGTGCCAATCAATAATGGCGACCAGGTACAGAAATCCTTTTACCATCGGGATATACGTGATGTCCGCCGACCAGACCTGATTTGGACGTGTAATCTTCATATCGTCAAGCAGGTAGGGATAGATCTTGTGCC
Source organism: Dehalococcoidia bacterium UBA5629 (assembly GCA_002421445.1). GTDB lineage: Bacteria > Chloroflexota > Dehalococcoidia > GIF9 > UBA5629 > UBA5629. The sequence continues at coordinate 2,967 of DIKB01000153.1, forward strand.
CTGTCGCCGGACAGCTTGTCCGGGGACGCCGGTAAATCGTCTTGATCCCCATGAGGCTCATTAGTCGGCGCACCCGTTTCCGGTTAACCATATGCCCCTGCCTCTTCAGCCAAGCGGCCATCTTACGCGCACCAAAGAATGGTGTTAGCAGATACTGTCGATCAATCATCTTCATAAGCACGTCTTCCTCATCCGATATCCCTTTCGCCTGGTAGTAAAGGACGGAGCGGCTAATACCCAACAGCTCGCACTGTTTTACCACTGATAGCAACGGGTGATGGTGGTTGACGGTCTTGCGCCGCCGCTCTACGCTCAGCGACCGAGAGCATTCTCTAAAAAATCACGCTCTACCTTGAGCTGGCCTATCTCCTGATAGAGATGGGCAACGAGATTTTCATCCTCCTTCTTTTTTCGGGCATGATCTTCGCCAAAGATGCTGGCGGCTTCATCCTGTAAGGCTTTCTTCCACTTGGTTGCCAGATTGGGATGCACCTCGAACCGGCTGGCTATTTGGGCGATTGTCTCCTCGCCTTTGAGGGCTTCCAAAGCTACCTTAGCTTTGAATGACGGGCTGTGCTTTCTGCGGTTTGCTTTCATGTCCTGCTCCTTTTTCCCTTTCTTATTTTAGAAGCAAGATCCCACCTTAACAACCTGTCCGAATTTCGTCCGAATTTCGGGGACCACCTCAGCCATTCAATTACATATAAAAGCCAGGATGGATTTAGGAGAGCCTATACACCTATAGAAGTCGCCGTGGATGAGGTACAGATAGTTGCCTAAGCTCAGACCGGCCAAGCCTGATGAAGTCATACATGTATTAGAGAAATTAGGATTCTCCTGTAGTCGCCTGTAATATTCAATTCAGCGTCCGGCGTTATGTAACAGCTGTCGGAGAACATTCTCATCCTTTAAGGGGCCGACAGCGGTCAAATTCAACAGATTGGGCCTGAACGTATCTTCTGCCACCCGTTTGAGATCATCCAATTTCACAGCATCAATCAGCGATATGATCTCATCCATCGAACACATCTTGCTGCCGAGAAGCTCCTGATTTCCACCCCATCTGGCAACATTCAAACTGCTTTCCATGCTCAACAATATCCGTCCTCGTGCCAGCGCCTTCGACTTTGCCAGTTCAGCCGCAGAGACAGTATCTTTAAGAACAAATAACTGCTGAAGCATCGTCGTTAAAGATCGGTCCGCCTTCTTAGCATCAACGCCCGCATAAATAACAAACGCTCCCGAATCGATATAATGATTACAGTAAGAGGAGACATCATAGGCCAGACCTTCCTTCTCCCGTAAATCGAGAAACAACCTGCTGCTCATGCCCTCACCGAGAATAATGCTCAGCAAACGTAAGGCAAAACGATCATCATGAAACAGCGAAAGGCCGGGCACCCCCAGACAGAGATGAACCTGTTCGATATCACGAAATCCGATTTTTAATCTCGGTGAGGTCTGCTTGCTCACCGTATCTATCCGCTTCGATACCTGCCCGCTTTTCCAATCACGCATAGATTGGCCTACAGTATCTTTTATGCGTTCAACATCGATATCACCCGCCACGCTGATCACCATAGTATTCGGCTGGTAATGCCGCCGGACATAATCGGTAATCTGATCCCGTGTCATCGCACCCACCGTTGCATCGGTGCCGGCAACATCACGACCCATCGCCTGGTTCGGCCAGAGCAGCTCATCGAACATCATATCAACAAGCTGTATCGGCGAATCCTGGCTCATGTGAATCTCTTCGATGATAATCTGGCGTTCCGATTCAATATCTTTCGCATCGAAGCGGGCATTCCGTACCAGATCGGAAAGCACATCAAGCGCAACGGCATTATGCTCACTGGCAACGGTGCACCAGTACGTGGTGAGCTCCTTATCCGTTCCGCCGTTGATAATGCCTCCAACCTGCTCAATCGCCTCGGTTATCTCGCGGGATGTCCGCCGTTTCTCTGTTCCTCGAAAGCAGAGATGTTCGATGAAATGAGAGATACCCGATTCAGATTGCGTCTCGTAACAGCCTCCGGCAGCGAAAAAATAGATCATGGATACTGCCCTGGTATGAGGCATCGGGGCTGTTATCAGACGCAATCCGTTATCAAAGGTATGTTTTAGCTGCACGATAGCACTCATTGTACTGGACGTTTCGTTATACCGTCAAAGCAGTATCAGATGACAGCAGAGGGATCGAACTGTATAATTAATCAACAAGTAAGGATAGACTCATGACACAAACAGAAACAAGCAGGCTAACTCTTTTCCCGATCGGGTCATATCGAGATGCCAGCGGACATCTTGTCATCGGCAACTGCGATAGCCTCGATCTGGTGAAACAATACGGGACGCCCCTGTACGTCTTCGATGAAAATACGCTGCGCACCAGGTGTCGCGAATTCAAGGCTGCGTTTACCGGATGCTATCCGAATACGCTGGTCACCTATGCATCCAAGGCGTTCCTCAATAGAGCGATGGCAGCG
>DIKB01000044.1 GCA_002421445.1 Dehalococcoidia bacterium UBA5629
TTTTTCAGGTATTGCATAATGACGACAAAAAGAGATTACTACGAAATACTCGGCGTATCCAGAGATGCCACTGATGAGCAAATAAAAAAGGCGTTCAGGAAGCTGGCGTTTCAATACCATCCCGATCATAACCATAATCCCGAGGCGGAAGCCCAGTTCAAAGAGGTTAATCAAGCGTACGAAATTCTCTCCGATTCAGAGAAACGACACACCTACGATCGTTATGGACATGTCGGCATGTCAGATATCGGTGACTTTGAAGGGTTCAATTTTGGCGGCATGGGCGGTATGGGCGATATTTTCGATGCCTTCTTCGGCGGAGCCACCTCCACGACGCAACGCCGCTCTCCACAGAAAGGATCTGATCTCAGTGCTGAGATAGAACTGACTTTTGAAGAAGCTATCTTCGGCGCCAGTAAAACATTCGAGGCCGCACGCATCGAGATATGTTCCACGTGCAACGGCATTGGAGCCCAACCCGGAACGAATCCCGACCGCTGCACCAATTGCAATGGAACGGGACAGGTTCGACGAACCTCACAAAGCCTGTTCGGTAATTTTGTTCAGGTCTCTACCTGTTCACGCTGCCGCGGGGAAGGCTCGGTCATCACCAATCCATGTCCGAAATGCAAAGGCAACGGACGGGAGAAGGTGAGAAGAAAATTATCAGTGAATATTCCGCCTGGGGTGGCTGAAGATTACCGGTTGCGACTCAGAGGTGAGGGAGATGCCGGAATATACGGCGGATCATCCGGTGATATCTATCTGACATTTGTCGTCAAGAAGCATCCCTTTTTCGTCCGCGAAGGCGATGATATTTTCTATGATCTTCCGTTAAATGTCGTCGATGCTGCGCTCGGTGCAGAGATAGAGGTGCCGACAATCGAAGGGCCTGCGAAGATTAAAATCCCCGCGGGGACACAGCATGGGAAAGTCATCCGCATTAAGGATAAGGGGGTCGCCAGATTTAACGGACGGGGGCGGGGAGATCACATGGTCAAAATTCAGGTGATCACACCCCAATCGCTCGATAGTAATCAGAAACGCCTGTTCGAAGAGCTTGCTAAGATACTCCCGAAACCGAAGATGCCGAAAAGCGAATAACCGGAGTTAGCAGTGCCAGCTTTCGAAGAATTACATGATGCCGGCGGAGATCAGAAGGCAATCGCATATCTCAAAGGCGCCGTTGCCAGCGGGGAACACTGGTACCAGGCATTGCTCAAGGCAATACATTTCTGGAACAGTACTCAAGAGGATTATAACGAGCGTCACTATACGTATTTGATCGCAGGAGAGGCATTCGATTGGCTGCTGCTGGCCGAGAGATTGACCGACGAAATCCGTGATTTCATCCCTGAAGCAGAGAGGGTCAACCTCCTGTTCTTCGATAAGCCGCCGATAGAATTGTCCGCAGATGAATTCAAGAAGGCTATCGGGGCTGCCAAATACCGTGCCTATCTGAATTACCTCTATGGCGTGCTCAGTGAGGAAGCATTGATTATGTCCACAACAAATGAGGTGAGAAAGGATCAGCAATCAGTGGGTATGGCCCGGACGGAAGGCGAACTCGATAAAGCATTCTCACGCATTTATGAATTAACGGAAAGCGAGCTGCTACACCTGTTCAGAAAAGAAAAAGGTTATACTGGCAGCAAGTCTCTCTCTTTAACCGAGATGAAAGAGTTCTTGTACTGGCTGTTCAACTATCGTGTGAAACGTAGCGATAAATCACGCGTCGCCAGCGATACACGAAAAGCTCTTCTCTATATGCAGAGAAACCTGGCATCCAAACGCCTTTTTATTGCTTGAGCTGAGCCAGCTCCTGATTCAATCGTATCAATTTATCCCGCTGAGATTGCAATCTTCCTCTCTCTTTTTCCACAACGGCTGCCGGTGCCTTGGCTGTAAATGCAGCATCATTGATACGTGATTCCAGGCGAGCTATATCGTTTCCTATGTTGGCGATTTCGTCTTCCAGCCGCTTTTTCTCCACGGAGATATCGATCATGCCGGCCAGAGGCAAGACAACATCGGTCTCTTTCAGAACGACGACAACGGCATTCTCATCCTTTCCCGTGCGTTCTTTGCGGCTCAAAACAGTAAGAGGACGCGCCCTTGATAGCAACTCGATCGTTTCGGATTTCGATGCTATATCGGAAGTGATATCATCGGCATAGACACGGGCCTCCACCCATTTCGATGCGACAACGTTGCGTTCGGCACGGACATTACGAATTGCGCGCACCGTTTCAATAATAGCATCCATAACCCGTTCTGCCGCCGGATCTATTGCCTTCTCGTCTGCAATTGGATACGGAGCAATAATAAGCGAATCGGTCTTCAGGTATCCCCGAGGAATCCTGTCCTTCAGATTTTGCCATATCTCCTCGGTGATGAAGGGCATAAACGGATGAAGCAGTCGTAGAGTCGTTTCCAGAACATAAATGAGAACCGGCATCGGGGACGACGGCTGACCAATCCGCGATTTTGCCATCTCTATATACCAGTCACAGAACTCACCCCAGACGAAGTCATGAATCTGGCGTTCAACCTCACCGAACTGGAACTCATTCCACAACGTAGTGATATTGAGAATGAGATGGTTAAGCCTGCTCAAAATCCAGCGGTCTTCGAGCAATTCATGACGCATCGAAGGGACTCCGTCGAGCACCTCGATAATCACAGGATCCTTCTCCAGGCTTTGCAACACAAACCGTGATGCATTCCAGATCTTATTGGCAAAGTTACGCGCCGCCTCGAGTTTGTTCTCCCCGACATTGACATCGTTGCCGGGAGCAGAACCCGTAGTGACAGCAAAGCGCAGAGCATCGGTTCCATACTTTTCGATAACAGTTATCGGGCTGACAACGTTCCCGCGAACCTTGCTCATCTTATGGCCTTTCTCATCACGAATAAGGCCGTTTAAATACACGGTATGGAATGGAATATCGCCCATGTTTTCGAGGCCCATCATAATCATTCTGGCAACCCAGAAGAAGAGGATATCATAACCTGTCACCATTACTGAGGTGGGATAGAAGTAACCCAGATCCTCGGTTTTATCCGGCCAGCCGAGAGTCGAATGAGGCCATAACGCCGAACTGAACCATGTATCAAGGACATCCGTCTCCTGAACGATATCTTGTGACCCGCAGTGGCTGCATGCCTTCGGAGTATCGACGGCAACCGTAATCTCATTGCATTTGCCGCAGTACCAGGCAGGTATCTGATGTCCCCACCAGAGCTGCCTGCTGATACACCAGTCACGGATATTCTCCATCCAGTTGAGATATACCCTGGTAAATCTCTCCGGAATTATCTGTGTACGTCCGTCAGTAACAGCCTTGATTGCTTTTTCGGCCAGGGGTGCAATATGAACAAACCACTGCTTGCTGACCTGAGGTTCGATCATTGTCTGGCAACGATCGCAGTGCCCCACTGCATGTGAGTATGACTCAATTTTTTCGAGCAATCCCGCCTTTTCGAAATCTTCGATAACTCTCTGGCGGCAGGTAAAGCGATCCAGCCCCGCATA
>DIKB01000127.1 GCA_002421445.1 Dehalococcoidia bacterium UBA5629
CCGCCGATTACACCGGTAGCACTTCAAATTTGCCTATGAAAAAAAGCGTTTCCAGCGATGATGCGCCAACATTGGCCGAGGAGCGCGCATTGAGACAGCAGGGTTACACCTGCATCGCAGGCATGGATGAAGCCGGAAGAGGCGCACTGGCCGGTCCTGTCGTCGCCGCTGCGGTGGTTCTGCCTCATTGTGACGAGTTCCCCTCTCTCTGCGATGTTCGCGATAGTAAAGAGCTGTCGCCGGTAAAACGAAACCACCTCTATGATATTATTCGTCGGGAATCGCTGGCAATCGGCATCGGCATCATCCCATCACAGACCATCGATCTCATCAATATCCTGGAAGCAACCAGAGAGGCCATGGTAAATGCCGTTCATAATTTAGGATTGAAACCGGACTTCCTGATCATCGATGCTCTGACCATTCGGAAGCTGCCCTTTCCACAAAAAGGGATAATCAAGGGTGACAGGCTCTGCCTCTCCATCTCATGCGCCTCGATCATCGCCAAGGTAACCAGGGACAGGCTGATGATTGAGTTCGACGGCAAATATCCGCAGTATGGCCTTGCACATCACAAAGGCTACGGGACAAAACAGCATGTCGATCGTCTGCGTAAACACGGCCCCTGCCCGATCCACCGCTACTCCTTCGCCCCGGTCGCTGAGGTACAGCATCTGCTATGAACCGTAAAGAGGTCGGAGACAGAGGAGAGAAAGCCGCGCAGTCCTTTCTGAAGAAGAAGGGATATCGGATCAAAGAGACGAACTACCGCTGCCGCGAGGGTGAGATAGATATCGTTGCCGAGAAAAAGAATTGTCTTATCTTCATCGAAGTCCGCACGAAAACAAGCGGTGAGTTCGGCAGCCCCGAGGAATCGGTAACCGGAGCCAAGAAGAATAAACTGACGGCAACCGCCCTTTCCTACGTGTCGTCACATAAAGACATGACGGAATCGTGGCAGATAGATTTCATCGGCATCGAGCTGGACCAGAAGGGCAAACCGACCAGAATCGAACACATCGAACACGCGGTGTGGTGACGAGGTGATTGTTATCATGAGGAGCCGTACCCTGAGCGGAGTCGAAGGGGAAGGCGACGTGATGATCTCCTGTTACTTCTCACACTGGTTTCAAGCTAGCAGCCGATTTGTAAAGAGACAGGAGACCCCTCGACTGCGCTCGGGGTGACAACACTTCGACTGCCACCTCGGCTACGCTCGGGGTGACAAAATAGGCGCTCAAGGTGACACGTCCCTGTCCTTCGAGTTATTGCGACAGCAATAGTATCGAGAAGACACCCTGCCACTCCTTCACCTCGATACGCTGCCATGCAGCTACTCGGCGAACGGCTCAGAGTGTCGTTTCGAGCGAAGTCGAGAAACCTCCTGCTGCTTTCTGTAACTGGTTTGTTATTAGCAGCCGGTTTGTAATGCAACCTGAGACCCCTCGACTGCGCTCGGGGTGACAACACTTCGACTGCCACTTCGACTTCGCTCAGTGCACCGCCATGCTCAGTGTACGATAAACCATGCGTTTTCTTGCTCAAACAGCATCGCTATTGATATACTAATCGTCTGTGTTATACGAAAATATTATCGGCCTTGAGGTTCATGCGCAGCTTTTAACCAGGAGCAAGATGTATTGCTCCTGCAATTCCGATTACGCTAATGCACCCCCGAACACCCACGTCTGCCCGGTCTGTCTGGGTATGCCCGGTGTTCTGCCGACAATCAATCAAAAAGCAGTCGAATTTGTGATGATGACTGCCATGGCGCTCAATTGCCCGGTATCGGAATACGCCAAGTTCGACCGGAAGAATTATTGCTATCCCGACCTGATGAAAGGCTACCAGATATCTCAATATGACTCACCTATCGGACTGAAAGGGTGGCTGGAAATCGAAGCCGACGGCAAGAAAAAGAAGATCGGCATTACCCGAGTGCACCTCGAAGAGGATGTAGCCAGGCTGAACCACGTGACATCACCGGAAGGGGAGAGTTACAGCCTCGTCGATGTCAACCGCGCCGGCATGCCGTTGATGGAGATCGTCAGCGAGCCCGATATCAGCACACCGGAAGAAGCGCGGCAATATCTGATGAAGTTACGTTCGATTTTAGTATACCTCGGCGTCTCCACCGGCAATATGGAAGAGGGCAGCTTCCGCTGCGATGCCAATATCAGCATCCGCCCTATCGGTACAAAAGAGCTTCTGGCCAAAGTAGAAGTGAAGAATATGAACAGCCCTAAAGCTGTTGCCCGGGCGCTCGAATTCGAAGCGGAACGCCAGCGGAAGGAGCTTGCATCCGGAGGCAGAATCGCTCAGGAAACACGTGGATGGGTTGATGATCAGGGCATAACCGTCAGCCAGCGCAGCAAGGAGTACGCTCACGATTACCGTTATTTCCCCGAACCGGATCTGCCGCCGATAATAATATCGCGCGAATGGGTGGAACAGATCAAAGGGAGCCTGGTTGAGCTGCCGGATCAGAAGAAAAACAGGTTCCTGGAACAGTATGGATTGAGCGCGTATGACGCCAGTCTGCTCACCGAATCAAAGGCAACAGCACAGTATTTCGAACAGTGTGTTGAGCTTATGGGAGATGGAACTGCTACGGAAAAACAGAAGAAGAACGCAAAAGCGGCCTGCAACTGGATTCTCGGCGATTTCAGCAAGCTGCTCAACGCCAGTAATACCAGCATCGAGACTTCGAAATGCACGCCGCAGCATTTGACCGGCATGTTAAAATTGCTCGATAACGGCGCCATTACAGGACCAATTGCCAAGACAATTTTTGAAGAAATGTACAATAGTGGTAAAATGCCGGATGTCATTATCAAAGAAAAAGGATTGAGCCAGATCAGCGATAGCGGAGAGATCGAGAAGATAGTTCGCCAGATCATGGAAAATAACGCTCAGGCCGTCGCTGATTACCGCGAAGGCAAACAGCAATCATTGACCTTCTTAATCGGACAATTGATGAAGGCAACGAAAGGAAAGGCCAATCCCGATATTGCACGGAAGATTTTAATTGAGAACCTCGGAGGAAAGTAAATGCCCAGTTTTCTTCTTATAGCACAGCTTTTGCTGGCAGTAGCACTGGTCGCCGCCATCCTGATGCAGGTAAAGGGTGGTGGACTCGGCGGTATATTCGGTCAGCCCGATAGCGTATACCGGACGCGGCGTGGTCTGGAAAAGACGCTGCTTCAGGTGACCATTGTGCTCGCAGTCCTGTTCGTGATCCTGTCGATCGTTATTGTCAGAGTATCCACCGTCTAAGCGGGATTGATCTACAATGGCTCCGGTGATAACGCTTACCACCGATTTCGGGGTTGGGGATGGGTATGCGGCCAGTATGAAGAACATACGTTGGTATAACGAATGATCTGGCACGTCGTGTCCTAGAACACAAGCAAGGAAGTATCGATAGTTTTACTAAAAGATATAAAATAACAGTACTGGTTTACTGCGAAGCAACCGTTGATGTTAACGCCGCTCTCGCCCGTGAAAAACAGATTAAACACTGGCGGCGAGAGAAAAAGATTGCACTCATCGAATCCATAAATCCTCATTGGAAAGATTTGGCCGACGATCTTTATTAAAATGTTTCTCTGTTGAGTTTGCAACAGGAGACCTCTCGACTTCGCTCGAGGTGACAAAATAGGCGCTCGAGTAACAAGAAAATGTCATTTCGAGTGTAGCGTAGCGGAACCGAGAAATCTCCTGTTACTTCCTACACTGGTTGGTAGAAAGAATCCAGTTTGTAATGCTGCCTGAGACCTTTCGGCAAGCTCAAGGTGACAGATGGTCTGCGTCCCCGTTCTTCGAGTTATTGCGACAGCAATAGTATCGAGAAGACAGTCAGTCACTCATTCACCTCGATACGCTGCTGCGCAGCTACTCGGTGAACGCGTCGGGGAATAACAACAAAACTAGGCCTTCTTCCACTTGGTACCGTCAGCAGTATCCTCAAGGGTAATACCCTGTTTTAGAAGCTCTGCACGAACCTCATCAGCCTCTTTCCAGCGCTTCTGTTTTCGCATATTAATGCGCTTCTGGACGAGAAGATCAATACCGGTTTTGAATTCGTCCGAATGCTGTTGAGAACGTCCTTTCAAGGTAAATCCGAGAACCTTTGCCAGTTCGGTCAATGTTTTCTGCGCCTCCGATATGACTTTACCATCATCAGCGCCGCGGTTGATCTCTTTGACGAGATCGAACAGGACAGCAATAGCCTGAGCAGTGTTGAAATCATCTTCCATGCTCTCGATAAACCGCTGCTTGAACGATGCGCCATCGATGCTCTTGCTTGTAACCTTGCCCGCAACTCTGGTAGTAGCTTCTCGTAACCTCTCGGCTCCGGTTTCAGCAGCTTGAATTGAATCATCGCCCCAGGTGATCGGCGCACGATAATGAGAGCTGAGGATAAATAATCTGAGGCCATCGGAGCTGAA
>DIKB01000156.1 GCA_002421445.1 Dehalococcoidia bacterium UBA5629
TCGGCGTCATTGAGTGATACCATTTGAAAATATCTCCTATGCGAACAATTTATGATTAATATGATTAAACATCACTATATATCATTATTAATGTCAATCAATCACCTGAAATACCTAATTCGATATAGGAAAAAAGTACTATAGACTTAGGCCGGTTCGATGTGCTATCAGGAGATTTTTGGCTTTAGTGGCTACCAATAAATTTAGTGAAAACTGAAAAAGGTTTATTTTCAAAACTATAGTGGTATAATGTAAGGCGATTTTGGTTAAGGAGAAGAGACAATGGGTAAAGTTAACGTTGCCATTATAGGCGTAGGGAATTGTGCTTCTTCGCTGGTTCAGGGTATCCACTATTATAAGAAGGCGAAAGAAGGTGAGATGATACCCGGGTTGATGCACATTAATTTGGGTGGCTATCATATTAGTGACATAAACTTTGTTGCTGCATTTGATATAGATAAAAATAAAGTCGGCAAAGATCTCGCCGAAGCGATCTATACGAAACCTAACAACACATTCAAGTTTTGTGATGTACCACGGACTGGGGTGAAGGTTGCTCGCGGTATGACTCATGATGGATTGGGTAAGTATCTTTCACAAATCATTACTAAAGCCCCAGGGCCAACTGCTGATATCGTCGGTATCCTTAAAGAGACGAAGACCGATGTGGTGATTAATTATCTCCCTGTTGGTAGCGAAGAGGCTACAAAATGGTATGTGGAGCAGATATTAAAGGCAGGTTGCGGGATGGTTAACTGTATTCCAGTCTTTACCGCGCGGGAACCATACTGGTATAACCGATTTCATCAAGCAGGGCTGCCTATCGTTGGAGATGACATCAAATCTCAAGTAGGAGCGACAATTACCCATCGCGTGTTGACAAAGCTCTTCCGCGATCGAGGTGTCGTATTGGAGAAAACATATCAGCTCAATTTTGGCGGCAATACCGATTTCTACAATATGCTGGAGCGGGAACGCTTGGAGTCAAAGAAGATATCCAAGACTAATGCGGTAACATCACAACTGGATTATGCTTTGGATCCTGACGATATTCATGTCGGGCCGAGTGATTATGTACCGTGGTTGCTTGATCGTAAGTTCTGCCATATCAGGATGGAAGGACGTACCTTTGGTGATGTTCCTCTAAATCTAGAGCTGAAGCTGGAAGTCTGGGATAGCCCTAACTCTGCAGGTGTGGTTATCGATGCGATTCGCTGCTGCAAGCTGGCACTGGATCGAAAGATATCCGGTGCATTGGTGGGTCCATCTTCCTATTTTATGAAATCTCCGCCGATTCAGTTCTCTGATGACGAGGCAAGACGTCGCGTTGAGCAGTTCATTGAAGGTAAAGATCAACAGAATCCTATCTGCTTGCCTGACGTAGGTGTTGAAAAGAAAGAAGAGATGGGCAAGAGCTAGGTGCACGTTCTGTAGTAGGTTATTGTCCCGTGAAAATAGGGCTAGTTTCCCCGTATGATTATTCGTTTCCGGGTGGGGTTGTAAATCATATCGCCCATCTGGCGCATCACTTTATCCAGTCTGGGCATACGGTGAAGATAATTGCACCGTGCCTCAGGAAAGGAACGAGTTATTTCGAAGAGGAAGTTACCTCTGTAGGGAGACCGTTTCCTATTCCAGCGTACGGATCGATTGCCCGAATTCCGATTTCTCCATGGCTGCCGGCGCAGGTAAGACATATTCTTAAGAAAGAGAAATTTGACATCGTACACGTTCATGAGCCTTTCTCTCCGATGCTATCGCTCAGTGTCGTGGCAAATTCCAACTCTACGATGGTTGGTACCTTTCATGCCTGCCATCCCAGATCACGTAGCTACTGGGTGGGTAAACTGATCATGAGGAAAATGCTCCCACGTCTTCATGGCAAGATAGCCGTGTCCAAGCCAGCTATGGACTATGTAAGCCATTATCTTCCAGCTGAATACCAGATAATTCCCAATGGCATTGAGATTGATCGTTTCTCCCCTGAAGGCAAAAAGCGTGAAGAATTCCTTGATGGCAAGATTAATATTTTATTCGTGGGCAGACTTGAGAAGCGTAAAGGCGTTGATCAGTTGATTCAGAGTTGTGCTGAACTTAAGAATCAATTCTCTAATTTCAGGTTGATCGTAGCGGGGCCGGGAACGAGATTACGTCCCGGGTATGAGGCACAGGTTGAATCGCTTGGACTGAAAGATCATGTTGTGTTTACCGACTGGGTTTCAAGTGAAGATTTACCCTCCTATTATCGTACTGCGGATATTTTCTGCTCACCGGCATTAACGGGGGAGAGCTTTGGCATTATTTTATTGGAAGCGATGGCGAGCGGAAAACCGATTGTTGCCTCTAATCTCCCCGGGTATGCCAGTGTTGTTACTCATGGACAGGAAGGCTTACTCGTGCCGGTAAAAGATGCAAAAGCGCTAGCGTCTGCATTGTTAACCTTGATTGAGGATAAATCGCTACGTGAACAATTTGGGATACGCGGCCGGATCACTGCAGAAAAGTATAGCTGGGATAAAGTCTCTGCCCAGGTGATGAATCTGTATAACCAACTTCTTAACGGATCAAAGAATTGATGAATATTTCAGAAATTATGAAACGTCTGGAATTACTGATAACCAGCCCAATTGTTCCATGGATTGCAAAAAGCAGGCTAACACCAAATATTCTCACATGGATTGGTCTTGTTTTAACGATTGTCACTGCTTCGGTTATCGCAATGGGCAATTTGTTCCTCGGTGGATTTCTCGTGTTGCTTTCCGGATTTTTTGATATGATGGATGGATCCCTTGCTCGATTTACCAATAAGAGCACGAGGTTTGGAGCCTTTCTCGATTCTACGGTTGATCGTTTTTCAGAAGCAATGCTTCTTCTGGGTCTTCTTATTTATCATCTGGGAATCAGCCGTCAGGAATTATTCGTAGGTGCTATCTCACTCGGCAGTGGAACTGCCTTTGCCGCACTTCTTATCTTTGTTGTTTTGACCTTCTCTTTTCTAACCAGTTACACGAGGGCCAGAGCTGAAGGCCTGGGCATAGCTTGTCAGGTCGGTGTTTTTCCTCGGGCAGGACGTGTTATTTTGCTGGCTTTGGGACTGATTTTTGATCTGGCCCTTTGTGCGCTTCTTATTATTGCACTCCTTGGTTTCGTAACAGTCGTCCAGCGAGTTGTCCATGTGTGGAGGCACGCCGACAAATCGGGTCGGGTAAATTTATGAGTGATTCACGCTTTCAATGGAGTATGATCGTTATAACCGCCATGATGATTCTCTGGATAATTCTTTCAGGACTGCTGATCCATTATTGGGGCAAAGATTATATGGCTCGTGAGTAAGTGAAAAGCATATTCTTATAATTTTATGAACGTGCTTCAGGATTGGAGGAGATATTTATGCCTGCTGTAGCTGTTGTTGGTGCACAATGGGGTGATGAAGGAAAAGGGAAAATAATTGACCTTCTTGCAGAGAAGGCCGATTTCGTTATTCGCTTCTCAGGCGGCGATAATGCCGGGCACACGGTGGTTAATCCACACGGGGAATTTACACTTCATATCGTTCCTGCCGGCATCTTTAACCAGAATACCACCTGCATCATTGGCAATGGAGTGGCGGTGAATCCTGCTGTATTGTTGAGGGAGATCAACGATCTTCAATCCCGTGGCATCAAAACAGACAAGTTGTTCATTGATGATCGGGCACATGTGATCATGCCTTATCATGTGCTGATGGATGGTATCGAAGAAGAACGGCGCAGCAGTAACGCCATCGGTACAACGCGTAAGGGCATCGGTCCTGTTTTTTCAGATAAGGTAGCACGTCTTGGCATTCGGATGGGTGATTTGTTGGATAAAGAGATATTTCGTTCTCGTCTTAGTTCAATCCTGGAACTCAAGAACATGATACTGACCAAGATATATGATAGGCCACCACTGATACTGAATGACATATATGAGCAATATTGCTCATATAGTGAGCAGTTAGCGCCGTATATCAGAGAGACAGGAACAATTATCGATTATGCGCTTGCCAAAGGGCAGAAAATACTTCTGGAAGGCGCTCAGGGTAGTATGCTCGATCCTGACTTCGGGACATATCCGTTTGTTACATCTTCGTCACCGATGGCTGCCAGCAGTTCCAGCGGCTCCGGTATCAGCGTTAATAAGATAGGCCAGGTTATTGGCATTACCAAAGCATATACCACGCGTGTTGGTGGCGGTCCTATACCTACAGAGCTTCTCGATGAAACGGGCAAGCTTATTAGAGAACGAGCACATGAATACGGAGCGACAACCGGGCGTCCGCGGAGGTGTGGTTGGTTTGATGCTGTGGTTGGGCGTTACACGTCAAAGATAAACGGCTTTACGGGATTGGTACTTACGCGGCTGGATATACTCGATATCTTTCCTGCTATAAAAATCTGCACTGGATATACGCTGGATGGCAAACAGATAAACTATGTACCCAGTCGAGTTTCCGATCTGGCAAAATGCGAGCCAATTTACGAGGATATGCAGGGGTGGCAGACGGATATCAGCACGATCCGTGATTATAAGAAGCTGCCCGCGCAGGCAAAGAAATTTGTTACCCGTATCGAGGAACTGCTTTTCTGCCCTGTGCACATTGTCTCAGTTGGCGCTCAGCGGGAACAGACGATCTTTAGAAAGCAGATTTTGTAGCTTCCACAAGCAAAAACGGGTCTACTTTATTGTGAAAAGCGAAAGAATTCTGGTGTGCTGTTTTATTTCAGCGAGAGATCGATCTTACAATTCTTTATAGCAGATTCAATGATCGCTCTGGCATCGGCATCCGCTTCAGTTAGCGGAAGGCGGGGCTTTCCTACGTTTAAACCAACATAATTGACGGCATATTTTATTGGAATAGGATTGGAAACACAAAAGAGCGCATTCACCAATGGTAAAAATTGTCGGAACATGGTTGCTGCCTCGTTAACCTCTCCCTCAATGAATTTCTCAATCATTCGCTTTATTTGAAGGCCCACCAGGTGGGAGGCGACCGAGATTACACCGTATCCCCCCAGTGATAGCACTGGCAATATATCACTATCGTTACCTGTATAAACAATGAAATCTTTTCTGGCTTCCTCAATGACTTTTACTGTATGCTCGATGATTCCGTTTGACTCTTTAAGGCCGACGACGGTGTCGATTTGACTGAGTTTGAGTATCGTATCGGCAGTCATGTTCACTCCCGTTCGGGATGGTATGTTATACAGAATACACGGTAGCTTTGTTGCGACGGCGATCGCTTTAAAGTGCTGATACAGGCCATCTTGTGATGGTTTGTTATAATAGGGCACAACCAGAAGGCAACCGTCAACGCCGATTTTTTCCGCTTCCCGTGTCAGGTTGATTGTTTCAGCAGTATTGTTGCTTCCGGTGCCTGCAATGACGGTAGCTTTATCGCCGATAGCAGATTTGATCTCGGAAAAAAGCTTAAGTTTTTCGTCGTGGGACAATGTAGGGCTTTCACCGGTGGTACCAGACACTACCAGCCCATCACTGCCGGAGTCAATCAAAGCTCTGGCAAGTTTTTTAGCCTGTAAATAATCCACTTCCCCCTTTTCATTAAAAGGGGTTACCATGGCTGTCAGCAGTCGTCCGAAACGTTTACTCATCTGTTTTCGTGTTAGCCTTGTGTCTTCACCCAGTCACGCCGTGCGGCTTCTTCGGCAATCTGAACGGCATTTAATGCGGCACCCTTTCGCAGATTATCAGTAACAACCCACATGACAAGACCATTGGGGTTGGAAGCGTCTGCGCGAATCCGACCAACATATGTTTCATCGGATCCCTTGGCTAACCACGGTTGAGGATACAGACTTACATTCGGATCATCGAGCACTTTCACTCCCGGTGATTTCGATAATATCTTCCTTGCCTCATCAGGTGCCATTGGATTGGTAAAATCGATGTTAACCGCTTCGCTATGTGAAATGAAGACTGGCACCCTGACACAGGTAGCGGAAACGAGGATCTGCGGGGCATGCATTATCTTCTTCGTTTCCTCCACCATTTTCCATTCTTCTTTGGTATACCCATTATCAAGAAATACATCTATTTCAGGCAACAGGTTGAAGGCTATCTGATGAGGATAGACGTGTGGAACTACGCTCTGTCCATCAAGTACAGCCTTGGATTGTGTGGTCAATTCTTCCATTGCCGCAGCACCGGTACCGGCAACCGCCTGATAGGTGGAAACAACAATACGCTTGATCGGGTTAACCTTATGCAGAGGATTTAAGGCGACTACCATTTGAATGGTCGAGCAGTTCGGATTTGCAATGATTCCCTTATGCAGCTTGATATCGTCCGGGTTCACTTCAGGAACGACCAGCGGTACCCATGGCTCCATTCGGAAAGCGGCGCTATTATCAATAACCAATGCTCCTGCCTTCGCTGCTATCGGTGAAAAACGGCGGCTGATCTCCGCACCTGCTGAAAACAGGGCGATATCGATACCCTTGAAGGAATCGTTACCTGTTTCGTCGACTACCAGTTCGCGATGGCCGACAAAAAGCTTTTTACCTGCAGAACGATCAGATGCGTAAAGACGTATAGATTTGATGGGGAACTTTCTCTGTTCAAGTACCTTGATAAACTCCTGACCTACCAGTCCAGTGGCTCCTACGATCGCAATACTGTACGATGATGATGACGATGACATCATGTTCCCCCTAGATGTAGTAATTTTTCAAGGCCGTAGACAAATGCATGATGTTCTGCAACTTCACGGATAGCCAGTATGACACCGGGCATAAAGCATTCGCGATTAATCGTATCATGTTTTATGCTTAACGTCTGCCCCTGACCTCCGAATACAACCTCTTGATTAGCTACAAGTCCTGGTAATCTTACGCTATGGATAGTTACACCGTCAACTTGTCCGCCCCTCACATTTTCGAGTGTAAAATTCTTTGTTTGAGGAGATATGAAGGGCTTGCCTCTCGATTGAATCATTCCGCGCACTGTGGCGAGAGCCGTGCCGGATGGAGCATCGGCTTTCTCATGATTATGCGCCTCTGTAATTTCGGCATAGTCAAAATACTTCGAAGCTATTCGTGCGAGGTGCATCATAAGCACTGCTCCGAGAGCGAAGTTAGGCGCAATTACTATACCGATATCATTGTCTTTTGCAATAGCTTCGATCTGCTTCAAACTAGCTGTGGAAAAGCCGGTAGTGCCGATGACTACGTTTGTTTTTTTCGCTGCAGCAACTCGAATAGCATTCAGTGCCGTATCGGCAACAGAGAAATCCACGAGCACATCGGACTTTGTGGCATCGAGAAGGGCAGCGATATCTTTGAATATAGGGGCATGGCCGCGAGAAAATGGGAGGTCAATTGTATTTTGACTTGCCTTTATATCGGCTCCGCCAGCCAGCACCATGTCCTGTTGCTGGCATACGGCAGAGACAACCTCTCTGCCCATTTTCCCCAGAATACCGTTAACCGCTACTGTTATAGGCTTCATCGTGCTGTTCTCCCTGATTAAAGTTCAACAGCCTTATCGGCGGGTTATTTTTGCCTGGGCGGGAAGCGGGTTTGACCCTCTCTACCGCCGTGGTTGAAACCCTGTCCGTGTCTTTGCTGTCCCTGGGGCGGACGGTCCGGCCTCTCGTGAGCAGGTGAACTATCGCGTTTATCCGATTCTGTTGAAGACGTCTCAAATACTGCACGGCGAGACAGGTTTATCCTTCCGAGATTATCTATTTCAGTAACCTTTACCGTAATCTCATCGCCCACTTTGACAATATCTTCAACGTTGGCAACTCGATAATCAGCAAGCTCGCTGATATGAACCAGTCCTTCTTTGCCGGGCAAAACTTCTACAAACGCACCAAAATTAACGACGCGCGTCACTTTTCCTGTATATATCTGCCCTGCTTCTACTTCGCGGGTAAGGTTTTCAACCATGGTTATCGCTTTTTGTGCCGACTCCTCATCAGGAGAGCCGATGACNNACTGTTCCATCGTTTTGAATATCGATGGTGGCTCCGGTCTGCTCCGTGATGGACCGAATCGTTTTTCCTCCCGGCCCGATCACAGTTCCGATCTTGCTTTGATCAATCGAGAGGCGGTACATGCGAGGAGCGTAGGGACTGAGTTCAGGCCTCGTTTCGCTGAGCGTGCTGTGCAGGTTATCGAACAATACAACATGTGATTCTCTAGCCTGCTTCATTGCTTCTGCTAGTATCTGTGGGCTTACGCCATGCAGTTTAATATCAAGCTGTATCGCGGTAATACCCTTCTTCGTGCCGGCAACTTTGAAATCCATATCTCCATAGAAATCTTCCGTGCCTTCAATATCGGTGAGGATGACATAATCGTTGTTCTCACCGGTTACCAATCCCATGGCAATACCAACAACAGGTGCTTTAATTGGCACGCCTGCGTCCATTAGAGAGAGAGTAGAACTGCAAACACTGGCCATCGATGTGCTGCCGTCAGAGGTCAGCGCCTCGCACACAATTCTGATCGTGTACGAAAACTCGTTCTCTTTGGGAATAACGGGCAAGAGCGATCTCTCTGCAAGAGCGCCGTGACCGATTTCTCTTCTCCCCGGGGACCCCATTCGCTTCACTTCTCCCGTTGAAAACGGCGGGAAATTATAGTGCAACATGAAACGCTTTGTTTTCTCCAGCCCGAGCCCATCTATCATCTGTTCTTCACGGGGTGAACCGAGAGAAGTTATCGCCAGAACTTGCGTTCTGCCACGGGTAAACAACCCGGTTCCGTGTGTGCGTGGCAATAGCCCAACCTCGCTGCTTAATGTCCTTATTTCTGTGGTTTTTCGTCCATCGAGATGGATACGATTAGACAGAATAAATTTACGCGCTTCTTTTTTCAGGTGGTTCTCCAGGAGTGCGTCGATTTCATCTTCAGAGAACTGCTCCTTGAGAGCGTTAATTGCCTCCCGTTTGATAGCTTTTATCTCAGGATCACGATCAGCTCGTTTTGCACCCTGAGTGATAGCCTGTGTTAAACGGTCGGCAAACTGAGCTTCTATTGCAGCTTTTAAATCGGGGTTTGGTTGATGACCAGCGACCTCGATCTTAGGCTTCCCATAAGCCTTCTGCATATCTTCTTGTAATTTAATGATATCCTGATTAGCCTGGTGCCCAACCATGATGGCTTCCGTAATCAGGCTTTCAGGTGCTTCTTTTGCATCTACCTCAACCATGACGACGGCGTCACGTGTGCTGGCTACGACAACATCGATGAGGCTTTCATTGAGCTGCGAAAGCGTCGGGTTAACCACCAACTGGTCATTAATGTACCCTATGTGAACAGCTGCGACTGGCCCGTCAAATGGCGCTTGAGAAAGACCGATTGCAGTGGAAGCTCCGATAATCGCAAGAACATCGGTAGCGTTTTCCTGGTCTGTCGAAAGAATGGTGGTGACAACTTGAATATCATATGGGAAACTTTTGGAGAATAATGGACGAAGGGAACGATCGGTCAGGCGGGCACTGAGCGTTGCTTGCTCGCTCGGGCGTCCCTCGCGTCTGATGAAGCTGCCGGGTATTTTCCCGATAGCATAATGCCTTTCCTCATAGTCTACGGTCAGCCGAACAAAATCGGAAGGGCTATCCTGTGGTTTGTCGCTGATGCAAGCGGTAACAAGGACAACCGTATCGCCATAGCGTACGGTCACCGCACTATCAGCCTTCATAGCCAGCTTGCCGGTTTCTATTTGCAGTATCTTACTGCCAACGGTGCATGCACCGGAATTTGGCGTCATCATTACTGCTCCTTATTTCCTCAGGCCTAATTTGCTGATAACTGCTTTATATTGAGCGATATCTCTCTTGTTAAGATATGCCAGAAAATGTCTGCGTTGCCCGATGAGTTTCAAAAGGCTGCGCCGACAGGAGTGATCGTGGGTGTGAGTTTTTAAATGCTCAGTTAACTCGTTAATCCTTGTGGTCAGAAGGGCTATTTGTACCTGAGTGGAACCGGTATCGCCCTCGCGTATTGCATAGTCTGCAACAACTGTTGTTTTACTTGCCTTGTCCAAATCTTTCTCCTTATGATGCTTCTCAAGTTTACAAATTATAAAGTAAAATTATAGCACAGCACTATAATCCTTGCACAAATGCTCACAGCATGGGGTATAATAATGGCTGATATGACCTCACAAGTTTTCTATCGTAAATGGCGTCCCAAAACTCTAGCTGATGTCGTCGGGCAGGATCACGTGACCCAAACATTGCGCAATGCTGTACGCAGTGGACATGTCGCTCACGCTTATCTGTTTTGCGGCCCGCGAGGCACAGGTAAAACCAGTATCGGGCGTATTCTGGCAAAGACAGTCAATTGTATGAGTCCTAAAGATGGTGAACCATGTAACACGTGCGATATGTGTCGCTCTTTCAATGAGGGCAGCGCAATCGATATCATTGAAATAGATGCCGCCAGCAATCGCGGTATTGATGATATGCGTGAGTTAACAGACAAAGTTCATTATGCTCCCAATGCCGCCCGTTATAAGGTGTATATCATTGACGAAGTTCACATGATTACAAAAGAAGGCAGCAATGCATTTCTCAAAACGCTGGAAGAGCCTCCTCCTCATGTTATTTTTATTCTGGCAACAACTGATCCGCAAAAGATACTATCCACGATTCTATCCCGGTGCCAGCGCTTTGATTTTCGCCGGCTTTCGAACTCAGCCGTCATAGGTAAGCTGGATGAGATATGCAAGAGTGAGAATATCGTTATACCCAATGAAGCGCTTCGGCTTGTTGCCAGGGTTAGCACAGGAAGCCTTCGCGACGCAGAGAATTTACTGGAACAGCTCCTGGCGTATTATGGAAACAATATCGAATTACCGCAGGTGCAGGCAATGCTCGGCATGACCGGGGATCTCAGGGTGAAGGAACTGGCAGGGTATGTTTTGAGCAAGAATCTTTCCGCCGGCATTAAGACAATCAATAGCATCAGTAATGATGGCCTCGATTTGCGGCAGATAAATAAAGAGATCGTGAACTATCTCAGAGATCTGCTGTTGATAAAAACCGCTGATGAGGAATTGGTAGACGTAACAAGAGATGAACTTGCAGAGATGAAGACTGCAATAGCAAATGTCAGTATTGATTATCTGGTAAGAGCTATTAAGCTCTTTGGTACTGGTGATCTACGCCTCGATACTTACTCATCATTGCCGATGGAATTGATTTTTGTTGAATGCACTCTATCCACTGATCATAAGGCAGTTCCTATTTCTTCCGAACAGGCAGACATAGGTGCACGGGTGACCGAGGAAAAACCGCAATATTCACCCGAACATAGTAGACGTGCAGAACCCGTGAAACAGGAAAGGATGACTTCTTCCATAACTATTGATCCGGCAGCGGCAAAGCAGGGAAAGAGCGCATTCTCAGATCCCCCAGCGGAAACTTTGCCCGCTGCGGGAGCCAATCCGGCGGGAACTGCCCCGGTTCTTCAGAAAAAAGATGCGGGATCGTTGCAAGATCTAGATTACTTTATAGCGCACTGGAAGGAATTCATCGATTCCATGAGGGGAGAAGGATCAAGGCGAAATTTGGATGCTTTTCTACGAAGCGCCTGTGAACCAATCGGCGTTGAAGGTGACGTGCTGGTACTGGGTTTTTATTATGATTTTCATAAGAACTATATCGAAGACCAGAAATATAAGCATCTTGTTGAGAAGAAGCTCAGGGAAATATTCGGACATCCGTATAAGGTACGGTGTGTGCTCAGAGAGAAAGGGAAACGCTCTCCTGAACAGTTTACTGATGATGAACCGGAGAATCCCCTGGTGCAGGCAGCTCTGGAAATGGGCTTAAAAAATCCAAGAGTTATTGAAGAGAAGCCGTGATGGAGGAAACGTAATGATGAATAAAGATATGCTTCGCCAGGCGCAAGCGTTGCAGACAAAACTGGCTAAAGCTCAAGAGGAATTGGGCAATATGAAGGTTGAGGGCAGTGCCGGGGGCGGCGCAGTCAAAGTAGTCATAGATGGACATCAGCGGATTCATGGGATGAGCATCTCCCCTGAAGTTGTAAATCCCGCGGAAGTAGAAATGCTCCAGGATCTGGTTATGGCAGCATTTAATGATGCTGTTAAAAAATCGCAGGATCTGGCGGCAAACCAGCTTAGCGGATTAACCGGTGGACTGAAAATTCCCGGGCTTTTCTAGGAGATTTACCGGATACTATGGAATTCACAACTACTGCGGAACCAATCGTCAGGCTGATCGAGGAGTTTGGTAAATTGCCGGGCATCGGGCCGAAAAGCGCTCAACGGCTTACCTATTATCTCCTTCAATCCCCACCTGAGCGTGTTGAAACGCTGGCGGAAGCCATCAGAGGAATCAAACAGGGCCTGCGGTTATGCTCGGTTTGCCTCAATATTACTGACAGCGAGACTTGTATAATTTGCTGCGATGATAATCGCGACCGGAGCAAGATTTGTATTGTAGAAGAGCCTGCTGATATCCTGCCTCTGGAGAGAACCAGAAAATATCGTGGATTGTATCATGTACTCCACGGAGTGATCTCGCCGGGTGATGGTGTAGGTCCTGATGACATCAAACTCAACGAGTTGATTATGCGTATCCAGAAGGGTGGTATTGATGAGGTCATTCTGGCAACGAATCCCAATCTCGAGGGAGATGCTACCGCAATGTACATACAGCGGCTTATTACCTCACCTCAAATTCAGGTAACACGGTTGGCACGGGGATTGCCGTTTGGTGGAGATCTGGAATATGCTGATGACGTTACTCTCAGTCGTGCGTTGGAAGGGCGGCAGAGTATTTAGGTTGGCGCCAGCATGACGCAATTACGCGTTTACCAAACTGAAGCTATTGTTATCAAACGTATCAAGCTGGGCGAAGCTGACCGAATTCTAACGCTCTATACACCGGAGAAGGGTAAAATCAGAGCAGTCGCTAAGGGAACTCGTCGTCCCATAAGCAAGCTCGGAGGGCATGTTGAGCTGCTTACTCATAGTCAGCTCCTTATCGCTCGGGGCCGCAACCTGGATATCATCACACAGGCACAGACGATAAACAGTTTTATGCCGATCAAGAACGACCTGATCCGCCTGTCACAGGGACTCTATTGTGCTGAACTAGTTGATGCTTTTGCCGCAGAACATATTGAAAGTGTCGAGACGTTTCATTTATTTCGCGATACACTGGATCGGTTAGCCAACTCAGACATGAGCGCTATCGCTCTCCGCTATTTTGAGTTACAGTTAGTCAACTATCTCGGGTATCGTCCTCAATTACAGTCCTGCACTTTGTGTAACAAAGGAATTCAGCCGGAGATTAATTATTTTAGTTCCAGTCAGGGAGGGATTATTTGTCCTCAGTGCGTTCACGAAGAAGTATTATCGAGGCGTTTATCACTTAACGCGTTAAAAGTACTGCGATTATGGCAAAATTGCGACTATGCCATTGCGGTCAGGATAAATGTTAATGACGAGCTGGCAAAAGAGCTGGAGACTGTCATAAGGGATTACCTGAAATATCTTTTGGAGAAACAAATAAAATCGACTGCCTTCCTTGATGCACTAAAAGTGAAACCTGCCGCTATCGATAACTGAGGTATACGCTGCAGATGGTGTAGTATTTCCAGGCGAGAGCCTGTTTTGTTTATGCTGCGTCGATTGAAAACAGCGGATTCTTTTGTTCAATGCATACTGTTTCTGTTGATGCCAGTATTTGATCTATATTCACGGACGTTTGCTCTGCGGCTTCCAATAGTTGGCTATAGTTGTCTTTCATCTGCAATGCCAGTTTGTAACTTGTCTCGGACTCCTCCAACGCGGTATCAAGTTCTCTGGTACAATCTCCCAACTCCTGCGTTACTGCATTTATCCGCATAATGATCTCAGATGTTTGACCTGTTATCCGTTGTGCCAGCATTGCAATATCTTTATCATACGTCAAAGTCGTTTTCTTTTTCTTTTCTCTACCGAATTGGATGGCTTCTACGAAGGATGTTTTTTGAGCCTGAATCTTAAGCTCATTGAGAGAGCTGAGAATCGTAGTTAGCGAATTTGTATACCTGTTTATCCATAGAGTATGGTCAACCATGCGGCTCAGAGCGAACGTAAGCATCTGTGCATTCCTTATGGACTTTTCTGCTGTGTCCAAACCCTCCTTGGCAATATAGGCAGATTGAACCGTATGATTTGCTGCCTCAAGTGCATTCTCTGCTACTTCTTGAGCCATCACTCCTGCAACAATGGGCAATGCTTCTTTGAATCTGTCGCGACTAATAAAAAATGTTTGTTCCATTGCTCTCATCCATAAATCTCTCTATTACTATTATTCGAATCTTACATCTGATTGACAGTAACAACATCACCCATGGGTCATAATTGTGGTTAGGACTTTAGTCCACAGCCAGCTTATAAACGTTATTATAAGCCGGATCACACTTGTCCAAAATAGGTTTCGCATACAAAAATAAAGTTGCCAGAAGAAACTATGAGTCTCTTTCTTTCACAATTGAATTTTTTCAAAGTGAGAATCACTGAATTTTCAGCATGCGTCAATTCTAGATTGCGAAGAGAAATCATTTGTACATCAAGTACAAATGATTTAAATGCTAAGCTCGGAAAAAAAACATTGATATTGTAATAACATCGCATCCTTACATTAAGGCAATTGATTATATCTACAATCAAATGGTTGAGTTATTTTGGGGTGGTGATTTATTTGATATGCAAACGCAGACAAAGCAAAACATCAAGCATTCATTACAGCAAAATATTTTGATGATAATGGAAAAACATTTCAAGGAGCTAGCGAAAAGTTTGAACCCAGGGGTTCATTATATAATGGTTGTCGGTGCTAGTTCGGTCAGTAACGTATTATTTGAAACAGATGAGTTTTTAAGCGATATAGCGGAAAGAAATAACTTCACTCTTATGGACAAGTGGGGCTATCAGATAAAAAATCGCTATATGCGATTCGTAGATGAAAACACCGCAAAAGATGTATTCAATCAGATGAAACTGGATGCTGAGGACTGGAAAACGATATCAGGTAAAACCATTTTCATTATCCGCGGCACAGGAACTGCAGCGAAATCACTGAAATCAGCCATAGAAAAAGAGGACATCGGTATGTATACCGATGTGAAGGTTCTGGAAGCCGTGCAGACACTACCCAACGGCAGCAGAGCAAAGATGATTGCAGTTGGCATTGCCAAACCCAGCCCGGCTCTGATCAATACGATTCGGCAGATGCTCAATCGGGACGATTTCGAGAAGCTCAACAGAACATTAAAGATGGCTGATGCCCAACTTGTAGTTGGGGGTCTGTATTCGATGTACAGAATCGATATTGCGGAAGTGATGGGTATGCTTAACGGCAGAGGAAGTTTCTCAAATCTCGATACAGGGTTTCTGTTGATGGTAAAATCGGGATTACCCGGATTCATGTTTCAGCCTATTCTCAGGAATTACCTCATTGACAGTAAGTTCGAAGAGGTCAAG
>DIKB01000079.1 GCA_002421445.1 Dehalococcoidia bacterium UBA5629
AAACAGGGTTTACTCCTGTTGATGGTATTCTATTCGATCTCGGGGTCTCATCGCTGCAACTTGACACAGCCGAGCGCGGATTTAGCTTTCAGCAGGATGCCGAATTGGACATGCGCTTCAGTCCGGACCAAATTTTAACAGCAACCGATCTTGTAAATATTTTACCTGAACACAACCTTGCTGACCTTCTCAAACAATATGGAGAGGAGCCGGCAAGCAAACAGATAGCCCGCAGCATCATTGAAAATCGACCAATCGTCAACACACTGAAGCTGGCACAGGTAATCGAACAGGCAGCAGGTGGACGACATGGCAGAATTCACCCGGCAACAAGGACATTTTTAGCGCTCCGGATCATGGTGAATCATGAGCTGGAAAACCTTGAAAAAGCACTGCAACAAACAATCAATCACCTTGCTATCGGTGGCAGGATAGCAGTGATCAGCTATCATTCGCTCGAAGATCGCATTGTCAAGCAGTTTATGAAAGAAGAATCGACAGGATGCATTTGTCCGCCCCAGATTCCTGTTTGTCGATGCGGACATAAAGCAACCTTGAAACTGATAACAAAAAAGGTCATTACGCCATCACTCGCAGAGATCGAATCAAATCCTCGCAGTCGAAGCGCTAAAATGAGGGTGGCTGAACGTATCGTATAGAAAATTTTCTATCTCCCCGTAAAGGGGATATACAGTTCATTTTTAGGAGGAAAGAGAAGCAATGACAAGAAGACTCATCACGGCAATCGATGTTGGTACAACGAAAGTATGCACTATTGTCGCAACCCTGGATTCAGGAGGCGGCGTACAGGTGCTCGGCGTAGGGAGAGTTCCGTCAGCCGGCTTGCATAAAGGCATCGTCGTCAACGTCGATGAGGCAAAAGACACTATCGAAGAATCTGTGAGACGGGCCGAACAGGCAAGCGGTGTCAGAATCGAATCAGCTTATGTCGGCGTTACAGGACGGCATATCAGTTCCCAGAACACGCATGGTACCATCGCTGTACCAAGAACCGACCGTCTGATTAAAGGGGATGACCTGAAACGGGTATTGCAGTCTGCACAGACCATGAATGTCCCCGATGATAGAAAGATTCTCCATGCAATTCCTAGAAGCTACTCTGTCGATGGGCAGGAATTGGTGAAAAACCCGGTCGGCATGCATGGATTCAGAGTAGACGCATACTGTCATGTGATCACTGCCGCAACAACATCAGTACAAAACCTGGTGAAATGCATCAGGGCAATCGGTATTGAAATTGCAGATCTCGTTCTTGAACCCCTCGCCAGCGGCGAAGCAGTGTTAACCCCTGAAGAACGGGAGCTTGGCGTAATCCTCGCCGATATCGGAGGCGGCACCACCGATATAGCTGTATTTAAAGATGGAAGCATTTATCATACATCCATCGTTCCTGTCGCTGGTTATCAGTTTACCAGTGATCTTTCTATCGGTCTTGGACTACCGTTCGACATTGCAGAAGCAATGAAGAAAAAATACGGCAACGTCTCACCGGACATCATCACAAAGAATGAGGATTCCATGCTGAACATTGAGAACGGTCACAGCGTGTCTTACCGGGATCTCTGTGGCATCATCAAGGATCGCATGGAAGAACTCCTCAGACTGATTCTCCTTGAAATGCCGGAATCCAATTATGCATCGCTGGCACCGGCAGGACTCGTGCTCACCGGTGGCGCGGCAAAAGTAGCTGGACTTGAAGCTCTGGCACGCTCAACGCTCCGCATCCCCATAAGAATCGGGCAACCGATGGGAGTGTACGGCATTACCGATGTACTCCATGATCCTTCAAACGCAACCGGTGTTGGACTGGCGCTCTGGGGTGTCAGACATCAGGGCAAGCCGGCGTGGGAAGATCAGACTCAGAAAAGCGGACCATTATCAGGATTTGTCGGTGTGCTGAAGAAGTTCTTCGGCTTGTCAAAATAAGAATATTTAATACTATAGTAATAAGGAGAAAAAATAATGGCTAAATCAACATTTTCGATGGCTCCGGCCCGAATTAAGTGTATTGGCTGCGGTGGTGGTGGTTCCAATGCGATCACCCGCATGGTTCGCGACGGTATCAAAGGAGTCGAATTTATCTGCATGAATACGGATGCACAGGCATTGGCTTTGTCCGAGGTACCGGTTCGTGTTCAATTAGGCGAAAAGCTTACTCGAGGATTGGGCGCCGGAGGAGACCACGCAGTAGGTGAAAAAGCAGCAGAAGAGAGCCGCCAGTCCATTATGGACGTTGTAACCGGCACTGATATGGTTTTCATCACTGCCGGTATGGGTGGCGGCACCGGCACAGGAAGCATTGCTGTTGTCGCTGATTGTGCCAAACAGGCTGGTGCACTAACGATCGGCATCGTTACCAAGCCATTCTCATTCGAAGGTGCCCGTCGCTCCAGAGTTGCTGAAGAAGCTATCTTGAAGCTTGCCGATAAGGTAGATACCCTCATTATCATTCCGAATGATCGCATCCTTGAAATGTGCGATCCCAAAACGTCGGTAGATAACGCATTCAGACTCGCTGATGATGTCCTGAAGATGGGTGTCCAGGCTATTGCAGAAGTAGTGACCGTCCCCGGCCTCATCAACCTTGATTTTGCAGATATCCGATCTATCATGAAGAATGCCGGACCCGCATGGATGTCGCTTGGCCGTGCCGGCGGGCAAAATCGTGCTGCCGAAGCAGCTAAGAAAGCTCTTGAAAGCCCGATGCTCGATGTCTCTATCAGCGGTGCGAAAGGCGTACTATATAATATCACCGGCGGCAATGATATGACGCTCTTTGAATGCAACGAGGCCGCTGAAGTCATCAGCCAGGCAGTTGATCCTGAGGCTAATATTATCTTCGGCGTCGTTTATAACTCTGAATTGGAAGGACAACTCCAGATCACCATCATTGCTACAGGATTTACCGCTCATTATGGTGCGGCAGTTCCAACAGAAACTGAGCTGCGCCGTTTGATGAGAGGTGTTGGCGAAGAAAGCCTCGATGTGCCGTCATTCCTGCGCCGAAGTGCCAGCAAATTCACACCTTCGACACAGGTCAACTCGTTTGCAAACTCGCATGCTAATCAACCGCAACAGAGCAACTCGTTTGCAAACCCGATGGATAATAGAAGAATGCCCCCTCAGAGATAACCATATCTCTGTCATGATTGCAACTCCTACCTCCTTACAAAAGCAGGGTAGCATAAAGGCTGCCCTGCTTTTGTGTTTAATTACGGCAAATACGATGTTCCTGAAGAAGCATTTATGGTAATGGAGCTAAAACAAGGCGCATTGACAGGGACACAAAGGCGTTGTACACTATCAACCGGAATTTAATCAGGTCTAAAAACTCTTCAAGAAGAATTCTTCAACATGTCAGTGAACAGATCAGAATATTTTTCTTTTTACTCGCATCTTTTTGGTGCGATTGCAGCGCTCGTTGGCTGCGGGATATTGCTCTATAAATCAGTAGGTTCGATACCTCACATACTCGTTTCCACTATCTATGGATTGTGTTCTATTCTGCTGTTCACCAGCAGCACGCTCTATCACAGTCGGAAGAAAAGTGAAAATGCTATTAACGCTTTACGCAGACTGGACCATATCGCCATATTTTTCATGATCGCAGGTACATATACGCCCATATGCTATATATATCTTGATGGTTACTGGCGCTGGGGTAGTATAGGTGCGCAATGGTTTCTGGTCGGCCTGGGTCTATTTTTTAAAATCTTCTATTTGCGCGCCCCGCGCTGGCTGAACACGATGATTTACATTCTTATGGGCTGGATGGCACTGATACCCATAACTCAATTTCTGACAACTATGTCACTAACCACACTATTGCTTTTGTTTGCAGGCGGCGCAGCTTACACAATCGGCGCAGTGATATACGCTTTTAAAAAGCCCAACCCGCTTCCGGGCATCTTCGGTTTTCATGAGATTTTCCATTTCTTTATACTCACCGGCGCTGCATTGCACTACGCAGTTGTGTACCGGGCTATTACCGGAACTTAGAAAGAACCAAAAAACCTTATTAAACCCGCATTTCCCATATCAAACTGATATTTAGGCGGGTTGTTATGGTAAAATAGCTTCAAAAGCCCGCTGGTTTACCTTCAGGGTAAAGG
>DIKB01000123.1 GCA_002421445.1 Dehalococcoidia bacterium UBA5629
AGGAGCTTGCATGATGGATATTCCGTTTGTTGCGGTTTCCATAATCATTGCCCTGCTCATCGCGGTGCCGTTTTATCGTTTAATCGTAGGACCGACGCTGTTCGACAGGGTGATCGCGTGCGGCCTTATCGGTACGAAGAGCGTTTTATTGCTGATTGTTATCGGCTTCGCTTACGGCAGGATAGAGATGTTTATCGATCTGGCGATCGCCTATGCCCTGCTCAATTTCATAGGGACAGTGGCAACCGGTAAATATCTTGAGAAACGGGCGGACAAATGATCACGACTATAATCGCTGCTGTTTTTATAGTGGGTGGTTTATTTTTTCTCACCGTGAGCAGTATAGGCATCATTCGTCTTCCTGATTTTTACAGCAGAACTCACGGCGTGAGTAAGGCTGAGACGCTGGGATCGATGCTCATGCTCACAGGCCTGGCGGTATATCATGGATTCGAGGTGGCGAGTTTTAAGTTAATATTGATAATGGTTTTTATATTTTTCGCCAGCCCGACGGCCACGCATATCATCGCTCGCGCCGCTTTTCGGGCAGGGTTACAGCCGTGGGTGCTGATGCGGAAAAAAGAAAACGTTTTTTTAACGGACAAGCATAATGTAAGCGCAACCGAGGAGTAAGGCACAGAGTACGCGTTTGTTTGATATGTACATTGCGCTGAAATTGCAAGAGGACACTGGTTTTATATGAGCTGGGAGATAGGTTTAATTATTGTGGTCGTTGTCATTATATCCGCGATCGTGGCGCTGTCGATTCGCGATCTGCTGGCAGCGTCGTTTGTGTTGATGGCATACAGCTTCGGCATGGCGTTATTATATACGGAACTCGGAGCGCCGGATGTCGGCTTTACCGAGGCGGCAGTGGGTGCCGGCCTGAGTGGAGTGTTCATCATCGCGGCGCTGTATTATATGAAAAGGAGATCGGACGATTGAAGTGGTTTCCAATAGTGGTTTTATGTCTGTTTGTCGGGCTTCTTTTCTATGCAGAAAAGGATTTACCCGCGTTTGGAGATATTGAAGCGCCGCAAAATACACACGTATCCGATGAGTACATTCAGCGATCGTATGAGGATACCCATACCCCTGAGTTTGTGACGGCGGTGCTCGCCGACTATCGAGGCTATGATACGCTGGGAGAGACATCGGTTATCTTTACGGCAGGAGTGATCTGCATCCTGCTACTGACCGGGAATAGAAAAGATGATAGCAAAGTATAAAAACATCGTTGTGAATATCGCCAGCCGGGTGATGGCGCCGTTTATGATGCTTTACGCGTTGTATGCCCTGTTTCATGGTCATTCCAGCCCCGGAGGCGGCTTTCAGGGCGGGGCGATAATGGCGGCCGGTGTGATGCTGTTACGGCTTACTCTGGGCAAAGAGAGGTCGAGCCGGAAATTTCCCGTATGGCTGGCCCCGGTGATTGGTACTACAGGTGTGTTCATATTTGCGGGAACCGGTATTGTTACCATGCTGGGAGGGGGAAACTACCTGGACTACGGGTTCTTACCTTTTCCTTTTCTTTCTCCCTCGGAACATAGATTCTGGGGGATATTAATTATTGAAATCGGTGTATTTTTGGGTGTATCCGGCATCATGGTTACCATATTTGATTGTTTAACGGCAGAACAGGAATGATGGAAACATTGTTAGGAAGCTACTGGTTTTACATAACCACTATACTGATGGCTATCGGGCTGTGGGGAATGCTGGCTAAAAGAAATCTGATGAAGAAGCTTATCGGCATGAATATCTTCCAGACTGCGATCATATTGTTTTATATCACCGGCAGTTCAAAGATCGGGGCAACGGTACCGATCTACGATCCGGAAATAGGCGTAGCCAACCCCGCTTTGTATCATAATCCATTGCCCCATGTGCTCATGCTGACCGCTATTGTGGTGGCGGTGGCGACCAGCGGCGTTACCCTGGCACTGATGCTGATGATCTATCGCCGTTACCATACTCTTGATGAGCGGGAAATTATGAAAAGGATGCACGAGTGATTCTCAATCATATCATTGTCCTTATACCGATATCTTTATTGGTATTCTCCTTTATTACGTTTCTGCTGGGAACGGTACGCCGCAGCCTTGCTTATCCCACCGCTCTTGTGGGGAGTGCAATTTCTGTCGCGTGCTCCGTTGTCGGCCTTATCCTGGTTTTGCAGGGAGGGCCTATTCATTACTACCTTGGCGGATGGCCGCCACCTATTGGGATCGAGTACGTGCTCGATTATCTATCGGCATTCATGGCGGTGCTCACTACGTTCATCGGTTTTATCAGCATTGTTTATTCACGAAAGTCTTTTGCCCAGGAGCTTCCGCACAAAGTTGTCCCATTGTATACGATCACTTTATTGCTGCTCTCAGGACTGTGCGGCATTATCGTCACCGGCGACCTGTTCAACCTCTATGTATTTCTCGAGATCGCCAGCCTGACGGCATATGCGCTCCTGGCGGTTGGGGAAAAGCGTGCTCCTGTGGCTGCCTTCCGTTATGTGATCATGGGGACGGTCGGAGCCTGTTTTTATTTGCTCGGTGTTGGTTTTATTTACTTTTCAACGGGCACGCTGAACATGGCCGACGCGGCGAAGCTGTTGCCGGCCATCTACGATTCCCGTGCCATCATCGCGGCTGCGGTATTTATCGTCATCGGAATCGGGCTGAAAATGGCGCTCTTCCCGATGCACTCATGGCTGCCTGACGCGTATACATATGCACCATCTGCGGTTATTTCGCTTATTGCTCCTCTGATGACCAAGGTCTTTGCTTATGTTCTGATCCGTATGCTGATATCGGTGTTCCTTCCGGAGTATCTCAGCGATGTCATCCCGGCAACGCTGGTTATCGGTTGGCTGGCCGCTGCCGGCATCGTGATCATGTCCATTATGGCCATCGCGCAGGACGATTTCAGGCGCATGCTTGCCTACAGCAGCCTTGCTCAGATTTGCTACGTAGCTCTCGGCATTGGACTGGCAAATCCTCTTGGACTTATCGGCGGCATGCTTCACATACTTAACCACGCTTTTATGAAAGGCTGCCTGTTCCAGGTAGCCGGCGCAATACGATACCGTACCGGTTTAACCAGCATCTCAAAATTCAACGGGCTCGGAAAGAAAATGCGCTGGACGATGGGATCGTTCGGCATTGCCGCGCTGTCCATGATCGGCATTCCTCCGGCCTGCGGTTTTTTCAGCAAATGGTATCTGATGCTGGGAAGCATTGACGCCGGCAACTGGGTATTCGTGGGGGTAATCGCCCTCAGCAGCCTGCTGAACGCCGTCTACTTCTTTAAAATTATTGAAAAAGTCTTTTTCGCTCAGCCGGATGACGACATTGTCGAAAACGCCGCTGAGCCGCCGAAGGAAATGCTTGTGCCCATTGTGATAATGGCCGTCGCTATCATTGCTCTCGGCCTGGTCAATGTTTATATAGTAACGAACATTCTGGAGCCTGTTGTCAACCATGTTTTTAATTAGCCGACGATGTAAAGGTTTGAACGGATAATGCAAGCATATTTGTCAATCGCACCGGTTATCGCTATCTGTGTCTCTTTGATAGCAGCAATTCTCATTGTTATGAGCCGTCACTATCCCCGATTATGTGTAGGATGGACAATAGGCAGCGCTGTGATTAAATTCGCGGTTATTGCATCGATGCTTCCATCGGTGCTGAACGGGAATTATCCGGCGATAAAGCTTTTTGAGCTGTCGCCGGGGATCTCGCTGGCATTTAAGGTGGATTCAGCGGGTATGATTTTCGGACTATCCGCATCATTGCTCTGGGTTATCACTTCGGTGTTCAATATCGAATATACCAGGATATTTTCATGGCTAAGAGATATCCGCTATTTTGCCAGCTTTACGGTATGTTTAGCGGCGACAATCGGCATAGCTTTTGCCGGTAACCTCTTTACACTTCTTATTTTTTATGAACTGCTGACGATTGCTACGTATCCACTGGTTGTTATCAGTGGAAAGCCTGAAGCGATATTTGCCGGCAAGAAATACCTGGCATATCTTCTCACGGCTGGAGCACTGCTGATTATAGCCACTGCGCTGACGTTTAGATACGCGGGAACTCTCGATTTTATCCCCGGCGGGTTCCTCGATGCCGGCATCGGTAGTGATAAGCTGCTGGTGCTTGCCGTGCTTTTCATCATCGGGTTCGGTGTAAAAGCAGCCCTCATGCCGTTCCACAGCTGGCTGCCGACCGCAATGGTTGCTCCTGTACCGGTGAGTGCCTTACTTCACGCAGTTGCCGTGGTGAAAGCGGGAGCATTCGGTTTCGTCCGGGTCATCGGCTTTGTTTTCGGACCGACACTTTTTCATGATATCGGGGCTGGTACAATTCTCTCCATTATGGCAGGCATAACCATTCTGATATCATCGCTTTTGGCCATCGGACAGGACCACTTAAAACGCCGGTTGGCCTATTCCACTGTGGGACATCTCTCATATATTCTGCTCGGTTTATCTTTGTTCTCTCCGATCGGCTGGATTGGAGCATTGCTTCATATTGTCAATCACGCGATGATGAAGATCACACTATTCTTCTGTGCCGGAGCAATTGCAGCTAAGACCAGAATGGACAGGGTGAGCCAGCTTGGAGGCATCGGAAAACAGATGCCTTACACTATGGCTGCTTTCACGCTAGCAGCGCTGGGGTTAATCGGCATTCCGCCGATCAGCGGTTTCGTCAGCAAACTATTTCTGGGCCAGGGTGCACTGGGTGCGGACCTATGGATTCTGCTCGCGCTTTTATTGCTGAGCGGTTTACTCAATGCCGGTTATTTCCTGCCGATCATACGCCGCGCTTTTTTTGTTCCGTCCGATATGTTCGTCAAATATGATGAGTCCCCACTGCTCTTCGTCATTCCACTGGCACTGACCGCCCTGATGGCGCTTTATTTCGGTCTTCAACCGAATGGATTATTCGATTTCTTCAAGCTGGCTACGGATGCGGCTACCAGTGTCTTTGCCGGAGGAATACGATGAGGGGTTTGCTCTGGTTGCTTATTGCTGCGGGATTAGTCTTATCCGTCGTTGCTGACTTGCTGATACCGGTTGAGCCAGGCCATGATGCATCCTGGTGGGTGCATATCCCTGGCTTTTTCGCGGCGCTGGGCTTTTTTGGCTGTGTGGCTATTGTCTATATAGCCAAAGCGCTGGGTAAATGGTGGTTGCAGCGCAAAGAGGATTACTATGATTAGCCTACCTCCCGCTCTGATTTTGATTGCCGGCGCAGTGCTGCTGCCGTTACTGCCGCGTCGTATTCGATCAGCAGCATTTCTCATTTTTCCGGTGCTGGCATTTCTATGGCTGCTGTCTTTGCATCCTGGTGACAGCCTGACCATACCGTTCCTTACCTATAATTTAATGGTAACGCGGGTTGATCTGCTGAGCCTGTGTTTCGGCTATGTGTTCGTGCTGGTTACATTTTTCGGCGGCGTTTTCGCCTTCCATGTTAAAGATACCGCAGAGCAGGTAGCCACATTACTCTACGCAGGCAGCGCTCTGGGAGTGGTATTTGCCGGTGACCTGCTCACGCTGGTCTGCTTCTGGGAGCTGATGGCCGTTGCGTCTGTCTACCTCATCTGGGCAAGAGGGACCGTATTATCGCGCGGTGCAGGTATGCGCTATCTTATTGTTCATCTTGTCGGGGGCAGCATATTATTAGCCGGCATTATCATCAATATAAATGAGACCGGTTCAATCCTGTTCAACCATATGGATGGCGGCATTGCAGCAAATCTCATCCTCTTCTCTTTCTGTCTTAATGCAGCTGTGCCTCCTCTCCATGCATGGTTATCGGATGCCTATCCTGAAGGGACTGTGTCCGGCAGCGTGTTCTTGAGTGCATTTACCACTAAAACGGCTGTTTATGTCCTGGCACGCGGCTTTGCGGGGTGGGATATTCTCATCTGGGCAGGCGTTATTATGGCTATTTACGGTGTCATATATGCAGTTCTGGAGAACGACGGTCGGCGCCTTCTATCGTATCATATAATCAGCCAGGTGGGATACATGGTGTGCGGCGTTGGCATCGGAACAGAAGCCGCAATTAGCGGAGTCACGGCCCATGCATTTGCCCATGTGCTGTACAAGGCGCTGCTGTTCATGGGCGCCGGCGCGGTGCTCTATGCCACTGGCAAAAGCAAACTTTCGGATCTCGGGGGGCTGGCAAAAGCCATGCCTATCGTCCTTGGCCTTTATATGATTGGCGCATTCTCAATATCAGGCTTTCCGCTGTTTAGCGGTTTTGTCAGTAAATCGCTTGTCATCAATGCAGCGGCGCTTAGTGGTATGGATTGGGTGGTGTTATCCCTTAATCTAGCAGCCGTCGGGACATTCCTCCACACCGGTTTGAAATTACCCTACTTCACCTGGTTTGCTAAGAAGACGGACCTTAAACCTTCACGAATACCGGTGGGTATGTACGTGGGTATGGGGCTCACAGCTCTTGCCTGTTTCATCATAGGCGTCTATCCGAATATTCTCTATTCTATTCTGCCTTACCCTGTCGACTATCATCCATACTCGGCGCGCCACATAGTGGAAACGATGCAGTTGCTTCTATTTACGGGCCTCGGTTTCTGGGCGATTGTAAGGGTACTGGCCAATAAACCTGTTATCAATCTTGATTTCGACTGGTTTTATCGAAGGCCGGTGCGATTGGCGTATACCGTTTTCGTGGCTGCTCCAGCAAAGCTTTTCGGACTGGTAGAGCAGGGTGCATTTATAATCGGTGGCCAGATTGAAGACATCATTAAAAATCCTGTCGGTTATGCCGTTAAAAGGATGTCTTTCATCGGTATCCGGCGTCAGGATAAGAAAACAGCGATTGCCGATACGCGCGCCTATAATCCCGACCGGTACAGGATTTCAGTGGAAACCATGATGCTGATCATACTAATAGTCTTTATTATCCTGATCTCCTGGAGCATGCTCGCTTCCTGAACGCTGTCGGTATGCAGATAGTTGCAGTAAATACACTGGCAAATCTTCAGAGTCTACTCTCTTAAAATAAACGAGGACGGAAACATCCGTCCTCGTTTTAATACCTGTACTGGTTTTTTTGGCTATTGGGGCGATGGTGGTGTGGGTGGGGCTGGAGTAGAAAGTGAGGGCGATTGTCCGGTAGTCAGTAACCGGCATCTGGCACAGCAGGTCTCGCAGCCGCTCGGCCATCCGGTATTCCATCCGTTACGCCAACCATTGTACCAGCCCTGGTTGTATCCCTTGGTATACCCGATCTTTTCGCCTTCCTGCTGTCCCTGTTGATAGGACATGTGGGCATCCTGTTGCCCTTTAGCATATCCCTGATCATAGCCGGTTTTCTCTCCCGATTTCTGTCCCTCTTCATATCCTTTTGAATGTCCATCGGTGAATCCCTGCGCCTGTCCCTCTCTGAATCCTTTTTCGTATCCCTCCTGATTTCCCTGGGCAAGCCCGGCGGCATTTCCCGTTTCGTACCCTGCGTTTTGCCCGAGCATATACGTACCCAGCCCTACGCCGGCGCAGAGAACAATAATTAACAAGCTGACAAGCATTGTGCGCATACGAAACCTCCTTGTGCTGAAAACTCACCGAAGAATGTTTTCTCATAGTTTACCATATCCGGCTTACTCTGTGCTGATATCCGGATATCAGCTTATTCGCTTCGTATGCCGTGTCACAGTTGAAATATTAAGAAGGCTGTTTTTTGTTTACTGCCTGAATATGTATATTGCCGTTGACCCTCTTCAGTGAAAAGACGTATAATCACAAGGGATTTTGAGAATGCACGAAAGTTGTGGAGTATTCGGCATCTATGCGCCCGGCATTGACGTTGCACGTATAACTTTCTTTGGTCTCTTTGCTCTTCAGCATCGAGGACAGGAAAGTGCGGGTATTGCTACAACCGACGGCAAGCAGATTTATCTTCATACCTCGATGGGGCTTGTCTCCCAGGTCTTCAATGAAACCGTTCTCGGACAGCTCAAAGGCCATATCGCTATAGGGCACTCGCGTTACTCTACTACCGGCTCAAGTAATTTACTGAACGCGCAGCCGATCATGGTGGAAAAGGATGGAATGAAAGTTGTCGTTGCTCATAACGGCAATATCGTTAATGCCAGAGCGCTGCGTGATGAGCTTATCGACGTCGGTTTCAAATTCAATGCGAGTACGGATTCGGAGGTTATTGCCAATCTCATCCTCTCTTCGCCTGCCAAAGATATCGTTGAGAAGATACAATATGCCATGCGCCGTCTTCAGGGGGCATATTCACTGGTTATTCTGAATGAGAATCAGCTTTTTGGCGTCAGAGATCCGCTGGGAGTGCGCCCTCTTTGCATCGGCACCGTTGATGGCGGCTGGGCTATCGCATCGGAAAGCTGCGCTTTCGATCATATCGGCGCGCACTATGTGAGAGAGGTTGATCCGGGAGAAATTATTGTTGTCGATGAAAACGGGCTGAAAAACTATCATCATGAGGATAGCGGAAAGAAAGCTCTGTGTATCTTTGAATTTATTTACTTTGCCCGTCCTGATAGCACGATCAACGGCAAATTGTTATATCAGGCACGACAGGATATGGGGAGAATACTGGCTCGCGAATATCCGGTTGATGCGGATCTGGTTATTGGAGTGCCCGATTCGGCAACTGCAGCCGGCATCGGCTACGCACAGGCTTCGGGAATTCCCTACGGTGAAGGATTGTTAAAGAATCGCTATGTCGGGCGCACGTTCATCGAGCCTGACCAGCGGTTGCGCGATCTTGGCGTAAAACTCAAGTTTAACCCGCTGTCCGCGATTATCGCTAATAAACGCATCATTGTTATCGATGATTCCATCGTAAGAGGCACCACTACACCCCGTGTCATCAGCCTTCTGCGACGCGCCGGCGCCAAAGAGGTGCACATGCGTATTTGTGCTCCGCCTATCTGCTTCCCCTGCTTCTTCGGCGTGGATATGGCGACGAGATGGGAGCTTATTGCCAATAAGAAATCGGTGGAAGAGATCAGAAAGTTCATCGGCGCTGATTCCCTCGGCTACCTCAGCTTAGAAGGTCTGATCGAGGCGGTCGGGCTGCCCAAAGAGAATTTCTGTCTGGCATGTTTTACCGGCAATTACCCAATTTCCGTGCAGCTTGAGATGGATAAGCTGGCACTTGAACCTGTACCTTCTGGGAGCACCATTGAACACGAAAGGTAAGGGCGCTTACGCCTCTTCAGGCGTTGATATTGACGCTGCTGATCGAGCAAAGGAGCTTATTAAGAAGCATGCGCGGTCTACATTCCGTCCTGAAGTGCTTACCGATATCGGCGCTTTCGGAGGCATGTTCGCTTTCAAAGGGTATAAAGATCCCGTCCTCGTATCCAGTACGGACGGCGTCGGCACCAAGATCAAGATCGCCTCATTGTTGAACAGACATGATACTATCGGCATCGATCTGGTTAATCACTGCGTCAATGATATTTTGTGCTGCGGTGCTGAGCCGCTGTTCTTCCTCGATTATATCGGCACCGGTACGATGATCCCGGAGAAGATAGAGAGCATTGTCAGCGGGCTGGCAAAGGCGTGCCGGGATGCTAACTGCGCCCTCATCGGCGGTGAAACCGCCGAGATGCCCGGTGTGTACAGCGGCGAAGATTATGATCTCGTCGGCACGATCATCGGCGTTGTGGAACGGAATGCCATTCTCGATGGCAAATCCATCATTTCCGGGGATGTTATTATCGGGCTTCCCTCGACCGGACTCCATACGAACGGCTACTCGCTGGCACGCAAGGTATTCGGCATCGCCGGCGATCCGGCGCCATTACAGAAGACATATAAAGAATTAGGCAAAACTCTTGGCGATGCACTGCTTGAGCCTCACCGCTGCTATTTTCCTCAGATCAAACCTGTGCTTCCCAGAGTAAAGGGTTTAGCTCATATCACCGGCGGAGGCTTTATCGGCAATATCCCGAGAATTCTGCCGAAAGATAGGGCTGCACAGATCGATAAAAAATCATGGCAGGTTCCGCCCCTGTTTCAGATCATTCAAAAAACCGGCGACATTGATGAAGATGAGATGTACCGCGTGTTCAATATGGGCATCGGCATGACAGTCATCTGTTCAACGAATGATAAGGATGCTCTTTTGTCTGCTCTTCCTGAGAGCAGAATTATCGGCTCCGTGATAAAATTACAGGGCGGCAGCAGAGTAACGTTATTGTAGGAGTAGGGTTTCATGAAGGCGATTGTCAGTGTTTCAGATAAGACCGGTTTGATCGAATTTGTAAAGGGGCTGCAGGATTTAAAGATCGATATTTACAGCACCGGCGGCACCAAGAAATCCATCG
>DIKB01000126.1 GCA_002421445.1 Dehalococcoidia bacterium UBA5629
AGAGCAAACGCCGGAAATACTATCGAGAAAACAGGGACGGAAATGATGTAGATGTCCATCATCAAAATCAACAGAAACGAAATAACAGCACGGGAGGGCGCTAATCTCCTCTGGACAGCCCTTGATAATGGCTTCTTTATTCCCAATCTATGCGCCATACGAAACGTCAAACGTCCGGCCGCTTCCTGCAGACTTTGCTATGTCGAAATTGAAGGCGAAAAAGCTCCGGTGTCTGCCTGTGTGCAATCGATCCGCGACGGTATGACGGTGCAGCTTGATACCCCTGGTGTAGCCAGACTGCGCAATACGGCATTCGAACTTCTAATGAGCCATCACCGATTGGAATGCCACATCTGCCCCAAACACAAGCAGTGTGCATTGCAGGACATCGCATCCCATATTAAGGCAAAACTCAAACCGCACCGCGTAAGAAAGATAGTCCGTGATTTACCGGTGGATTCGAGCCATCCGAGAATCCGCTACGACCCAAACAAGTGTGTACTCTGTGGAAGATGTGTGTATGTCTGCCAGGAGCAGGGATCAGGAACGCTCGATTTCTCTTTCAGAAGCATCGACACTCTGGTATCCACATTCGCAGGCATGCCACTCGGTGAGGCAGACTGCAATTCCTGTCTGGCATGCGTGGCGGTTTGTCCGGTCGGCTCGCTCACTCTAAAGCCTTCCGTTTAACACCCTGTGGGTATTTTGGGATGATCACACTCTGGTCATTTCGAGCTTGCCGAGAAANNGGCTCAGGATGCGAAATACAGATACGATTTTCAATAGCAACAGGAGACCCCTCGGCTACGCTCGGGGTGACAACGAGCAAACACACGGAGTGACACGTCCCGGTTCTTCGAGTAATTGCGATAGCAAATAGTATCGAGAAGACAACCAGTTGCTCATTCGCCTCGATACGCTGCCACGCAGCTACTCGGCGAACGTGCACTCAGGTTGCATGGAATCGGGTATAATAGATGCATGCAGATGGATGTGGTGATTGTAGCCTTCCAATCGATACCGGCTGCGCTCTATGTCTTCAGCCTCTTTTTTCCATTCCCGGCATAGGGCACATGCATGAACATGGGAGGTTATAAGAATTCCCGTTCCGGCCAAGCATCTTCCCCGATGAGAGGAACAAAACGGCAACCACCAAGGTATTCGGTCTTGTTTTCATCGATACCCCTGGTCACCTTCACCAGATCCTGTTCCCATCGTGAGCCCACCGGCATCACCAGCCTTCCGCCAACAACAAGCTGTTTTAGCAACGAATCCGGTACACGGGGGGCAGCGGCAGTCACAATGATGGCATCATAAGGGGAACCTTCCTCCCACCCCAACTCCTTGCCAGCTTCGATGAGACTGATGTTTCGATAATCCAGCTCACCAAGAATTTGTTGAGATGACTCCCGTAATTGAGGGATCCGTTCGGTACTGACGACATGCTTCGCCAGCAAAGAGAGAATTGCCGTTTGATACCCGCTACCAGTGCCGATCTCCAGCACCCTCTCATCCCCATGCAGATCGAGAGCCTGAGTCATCAGCGCAACCATCAACGGTTGGGAGATTGTTTGACCATACCCGATAGTTAACGGGCGATCGTCATAGGCTGCAGAGTATAAATCCACAAGAACGAAACGTTCGCGAGGAACCTGCATAATCGCTTCAATAACACGCTTATCGCTTACTTCTCGATTTAGCTGCGCCTGAAACTCATCACGAGCCCGATTCAGCCCCATGGGAAAGCCCCCTCAGGAGTCTGTTACTGAATAAAGAATGTCAATGCGAATAGAAGAACAATCAATGCGCCTGCAATAATCGCAATATTTCTCAAATCGATCGCAATATACTTATA
Organism: Dehalococcoidia bacterium UBA5629; assembly: GCA_002421445.1. Taxonomy (GTDB): domain Bacteria; phylum Chloroflexota; class Dehalococcoidia; order GIF9; family UBA5629; genus UBA5629. Next base: position 1,856 of record DIKB01000126.1, read on the forward strand.
TCGATTCTCCGCTGATATAGTCTGTGCACCAACAGCCGCCGTTTTCGCAACTCGATCGCTGGCAACAGGAGCGCCAACGGGTTTATTGCCGGCAACGTTCTGCTGTATATTTCTCGCTCTCTGGAACTTCGCCTTAGAATGCTTGGGTTTTGACATTTCTCTCTCCGTCAATATTCTCAATATAAACGCTACAAATTTTTATATGCCTTTGTCGTCGAAATATGGGCATGCCCCAGCAGCTCTTTAACCGCCTGCAGGTCTGCACCATTATGTAATCTATGCACAGCGAAACTGTGTCTCAGGCTGCGCGGTGTAACTTTATCACCAAGACCGGACTTGTGAGCATAGCCCCTCATAATCTGCCAGAAACCCTGACGGGTCAGCCTCTCTCCCCGCTGGTTGAGAATCAATGCATTCTCTTTATCGTTGACCGCGAGTTGAGGGCGAGCAATACGAAGATATTCACGCAATAAATTTACAATAGATCCTTCGATAGGGATATATCGCGAATGCAGTCTGGTGCCAGGACAATGTACCACATTGGAGCTGAAATCCACATGCTCAATATTGAGACCCACAAGTTCGCTGACGCGCAATCCCGTCGCATACAGCAACTCCAGCATCATCCTATCCCGTTTTGCATCGGCAGAGGTGCCCTTCGCCGGCGCTTCAAGCAAGAGCTTTACTTCGGTTATCGATAGTGACTGCGGAGTTCGCTTGGTAACCTGGGGAGACGGCAATACTTCTGAAAGATCAGCCCTTACCTTACCCCTGGCTTCCAAAAATTTGATAAAGGATTTGGCAGCAGCGATCTTTCTTGCCATTGTTGATATAGTATATTTTCTCTCCCTGAGGTCATTGAGATAACCGGACAGCACCTCATCATTCATCTGAATATCCTGAGTCTGCTGACTGCCTCGAGACTTGGCATACGTCGATAGCTGACGTATATCGCTCTCATACGCTGCCAGAGTGTTTTTTGAGTGTTTCTTCTCGACAGTTAGATAATCAAGAAAAGATTGCATTTCCGTATTCATATGAACAGGATATTTTAACATAAAATATTTTTAATACAACAGCACAGATACAAAACAGCTAAAAATTCTTTGGTTTCACAATAATCCAATGCTACAATAAGCCATTATAATGATACAGGAACGCATCGAAACGCAACTCAATACGCTGCCGTCATCGCCCGGCGTCTATCTATTCAAGGACGCGCAGGACACTGTAATCTATGTCGGCAAAGCAGTCAGCCTCACCAATAGGGTCCGATCGTACTTCAGCCCCCCATCAGCAAATACCGATCCAACAAACTCACTGAAACAGCAGCGGCTGATACCACAGATACATGACATCGATTTCATTATCACGGATACGGAGCAGGAAGCGCTTATTCTGGAAAACACGTTAATCAAAAAATACCATCCGAGATACAACGTGCGGCTTAAGGATGGAAAAACCTATCCCTATCTGAAAATCGACATGCAGAACGATTGGCCGTCAATTCGTGTCACACGAAGCTATACCAAAGACGGCAGCCGATACTTCGGGCCATTTGCCAGTGCTTCGCTATTGCGTAAAACGATCAAGACAATAAAACGGATATTTCCTTTCCGATCCTGCCATAAAACGCTGACCGGGAAATCATCGCCACCGTGTTTGCAATATCACATGCACCGATGCCTGGGGCCATGCGCCGGTAACGTTAGCATGGAAGAATATGCCGATGTTATCAAACAAGTTATCCTGTTCCTGGAAGGAAAACAGGAGATCGTCCTCAAGGAACTAAAACAGAAAATGAAAGCAGCGTCGCAGAGTCTTCACTACGAAAAGGCGGCGCTGTATCGCGACCAGATCGAAGCTGTTGAAAACATCATTGAAGGACAGAAAAATGCTACCATCGTCAAAGGTGAGCAGGATGTAATCGCCTTTGTGCAAAATAACGACATCGCTTATTTTGAAATATTCTTTATTCGCAATAATAAAATCACCGGACGTGATTTTATTGTGCTCGACGGGGTCAGAGACGAGGAGCAGGGAAAGGTGATGACGGCATTTGTTAAGCTCTACTATAGTTCGGCTCCCGCCATTCCACCGAACATTCTGCTCCAGTACCCCCTCGATGAGCCGGATATCATTGTTGAATGGTTGTCAAAATTGCGGGAGGCATCTGTCAGTTTATCAGTGCCGCATCGGGGCGCAAAGAAGCAACTGATGGACATGGTTGCCGAAAATGCCCGGCAGGGATTCGAGCTGTACCAGCTTAAAAAATCAATGAGCCTTGAAACAATGGATACTTTAACAAATCTGCGTGAGCTGCTCTCACTGAAGGACATGCCGGCACGGATAGAAGGCTACGATATATCCACCATTCAGGGCGCTTATTCCGTCGGCAGCATGGTCGTCTTCCAGAAGGGAGTGCCCAGGCCGCAGGAGTATCGGCGCTTCAAGATAAAGACAGTTCTAGGGCTTGATGATTTCAGCATGCTTCAGGAAGTAGTACGGCGGCGTTTTGAAAAATACCTGGCTCAAGATAAAAAATGGAACACTCCGCCAGAACTCATTCTGATCGATGGAGGAAAGGGACAGCTGCATGCCGTCTGCAAAGTACTCAATGATCTGAATGTGAACACAATACCCATAATCGGTCTGGCAAAGGAGCGGGAGGAAGTTTTCGTGCCTGATAAATCGGCACCGCTCAACATACCGCAAACGTCAAAAGCCCTGCATCTGCTGGAAAGAGTACGGGATGAGGCACATCGCTTCGCCATCGGCTATCATCGATCGCTACGGCATAAGGGAGCAACGACATCGAAGCTGGACGAAGTGCCGGGCATCGGACCCAAACGTAAAAAGGCGTTGCTGAAGGCACTCGGCTCCGTGAGCAATATTCGGGTAGCTGCAATAGAGGACATAGCGAAAGTGGAGGGGATGAACGAGAAACTGGCCCGGACAATTAAGGAATCTTTATAACGAACTTTTTTTGGGTACAATACACAGAGCATTCAAATCGAAGGTCATGCCAGCCTTCGATCCGATAACCATCGTGCCCGTTTCCTGAGATAGCCTCGCCGCCAGATCATCGATACCGGCTCTCCACATAGTCATGCCGAAATGCGTAAGAATTGCAGCTTGTGGTTTTATTTCGGCAATGATCTGTCTGGCATCGGGCAAGGATAGATGATCAATTGGAGCACCGGACTGCAATCTCACCACATTGATAATGACGACATTGCTCTTATAGTATTGAGCTAATCCCTCAAAATATTTCGTATCGGTAATCCATGAAAACTGCTGCCGCGGTGTCCGAAAAACGAATCCGTATGTCTCCGCTCCATGAATATGCCTTACAGGGGTTGTGAAAGAAACATCACCGACGGAATATGATCCTCCCTCCTCCAGTACCTCAATACGTTCGGGAAAATCACGTAAATAGCTGAACACGGCAGGTTCAGATCCGAGCGCATCACCGGGAGCAAAAACTTCCCCTCTTTTTTTAAATCCACCATCAGTCATAGCCTCAATCATGACATTAATATCACCCGAATGATCAAGATGTTTATGAGATAAGATAATAGCCGACAGCTTTGCCGGTGATAGTTTTCTGCGGACGGTATGGACCAGACAACCCGGCCCCGGATCGATCAATATTTCAGTGCCGCCGAGATTCAACCATGCACCTCCGGACGGCAGCAATTGCCTGGTTACCATGATGCGGGCACCGGCAGTTCCGATGAACGTTATCTGATCAGAAGAAGTAGCAGTCATAGCCCATTAGTATAGCAGGACTATAGCCTGTTTATCAGCCTTCTGTTAAAATGAGCAGCAATAGACAATTCGCGGTGAATCGTCATAAAAACATGTCAAAAACGGCAGATCTCGTATTTCAGTTACTCAGTCAATACTACTCGCTGACAGAGAAACGCCTGACCATATCCACAATAGAATCGGCTACGGGAGGCAGGATCAGCGATCAGTTGACGGATTTGTCTGGAATTTCTGATTTCTTTCAGGGCAGCATCATCTCATATAGCAACGAGATCAAAACCGGGCTCGTCGGCGTAAACAAACAGACTATTGAAAGTTACGGGGCTGTGAGCAGACAAACTGCCAGAGAGATGGCAGAAAGCGGCAGAGCAACGCTCAAAACAGATATCTGCGTTTCGGTCACCGGCATCGCCGGCCCGTCCGGAGCAACGCCGCAAAAGCCCGTAGGACTATTCTTCCTCGGCCTATCAGCCGATCGATTCATCAGAACTCAACAACATCAATTTAAGGGATCACGCGAAGAAAATAAGCAATTTGCAACGGAAGCCGCGCTGATACTGTTCTCCGACTATATCTCCCAGCGAATTGAGCAATTGAAACCAAACGCCCCGGAGGAAACACATATTGTAACCTGCTTTCTCGAACATGAGGGGAAAATATTGCTCTTGAAACGCAGCCGGGATGTTGGGCAGTACCTGGATAAATGGGCGGTTATCAGCGGACACCTTGAAACAGATGATCTGGAACAGTGCCTGACAGAGATAGTTGAGGAAACCGGCCTCAGCAAAGCTGATATCCGGCTGATCTCCCGCGGCGATAATATAGAGATCACGGATGCAACGATCAACCACCTCTGGAATATCCACCCCTTCCGCTTCAACGTAGCAGCATCAAAAGCAATCAAGCTGAATTTCGAACACACGGAATACCAGTGGATTCTTCCCGAAAAGCTTTCGAAACATGATATTGTGCCCGGATTGCAGGAAGCGTGGAGAAGCGTTACCGGATGATATGTATGCTTTCGACTTCCCACTCCGTCATGACAAAGAGGAGTATCGAACATGCTGGCTAAAGCGCTGACCTGCGCAGCTATTGGACTGGGAGGCTCCATCATCGAAGTAGAGGTGGATATTTCGCCCGGGTTACCGGTATTCACCATTGTCGGTTTGCCTGATACTGCCGTGCAGGAAGCGAAAGATCGGGTCCGCGCCGCTATACGCAATTCCGGCTATACGTTCCCGATGAAAAGAATAACGGTCAACCTGGCACCGGCTGATATCAAAAAGGCCGGGCCGGCATACGATTTGCCTATCGCCATCGGCATTTTGCTCAGTTCAGAACAGATTCTTGTCGATGCATCAAAGAAAGTTTTCCTTGGCGAGCTGTCTCTGGACGGAGCTATCCGACACACCCACGGCATCTTGCCGATGGTCGCTCTGGCCCGTGAAAACGGCATAACCGAGGTCTTTGTGCCGGCAGAAGACGCCGATGAAGCTGCATTGATTGAAGGCGTTACCGTTATGCCGGTTACATCGCTTACGCAGCTTGCCGCTCATTTTAGAGGCGAAGCGACGATGACCGAACACCCGAAAAACACGCTGCCACTTACCGATCCAGCAGCTTCATCACAATGGCTTGATCTGGCACACATCAAAGGGCAAGAACACGCAAAACGAGCACTGGAAATCGCCGCAGCCGGCGGTCATAACATGTTAATGGCCGGGCCTCCAGGAAGCGGCAAAACCATGCTCGCACGCAGTTTGCCATCGATATTGCCGACACTCACATTCGCAGAAGCCCTCGAACTGACAAAAATATACAGTGTGAGCGGGCTACTCGGAAAAGACACGCCGATTATTAACCATCGTCCCTTCCGCTCCCCACACTATACCATCTCGCATGCCGGACTGATCGGAGGCGGTACCATACCGAGACCGGGAGAGATCAGCCTGAGCCATCGTGGGGTCCTGTTTCTGGACGAGTTGCCGGAGTTCAACCGTATTGCACTCGAATCGCTGCGCCAGCCACTGGAAGACAAAGTCGTTACCATCAGCCGGGCACATGGCAGCATAACCTATCCAGCCAACTTCATGCTGGTATCAGCAATGAATCCATGTCCCTGTGGATATTACGGCGACCCTGTTAAGGAGTGTAAATGTTCAACTGGTGAGATCGTTCGCTATCAAAAGAAAATAAGCGGACCGCTTCTTGACCGTATAGATATATTTATTGAAGTCCCGAGGGTTGAATACGATAAATTAACCGATGATACCCTCGGCGAATCATCGGTTATTGTTCAGAAACGTATCGAAGCTGCCAGGCAAAAGCAGCTAAACCGCTTCAAAGAAACAAAGCTCACCTGTAATGCGGATATGACACCGCTGGAAGTGAAAAAATTCTGCCAGGTCGAACCGCAGACACAGGCTTTACTGCGTACCGCCATGAAACAACTTCAATTAACCGCACGGGCATTCCACCGTATTCTGAAGCTTTCCAGAACCATCGCCGATCTTGATAATTCAGATAATATAAAGACAAATCATCTTGCCGAAGCACTCCAATACAGGCCCCGCCCCGTCATTTAACCAATTACTCCTGTCTTGACACAACATCGGCGCAACAATATGATGATAGAAGTGCAAGTTGCATGTTTATGTAAAATAGCCATTAGGAAGGTGTGAATTATGAAGGGATCCCTGAGCATCGGCCGCATCGCCGGAATTACAATCAGCGTTCATTATACCTGGTTCTTCATTGTCATTCTCATTTCATGGTCGTTGGCCCAGGGTCTATTTCCATCAATATATCCAGGGTGGTCGACAACCGAATATTGGGTTACCAGCATCATTGCGGCGATACTGCTATTTGTTTCAGTACTCATCCACGAACTGGCACATTCGATAGTCGCCAGATCCAAGAATATCCCGGTAAATAATATAACACTGTTTTTATTCGGCGGTGTCAGCAATCTCGAAAAGGAACCTGAAACGTCGGGCGCGGAGTTTATCATGGCCTTAGTCGGCCCCCTTTCGAGCTTGATCTTAGCCTTCATTTTTCTCGGCATACAAATAGTAATATCACCGGGAAGCAATGTCCTCGCTTTCTTTCTTGGACAGCCGGCGATAGGCGCTACCAACAGCCCGATCGTTGCACTGCTCAACTATCTTGGCTGGATTAACTTCCTGCTGGCGCTCTTCAACCTGATACCCGGATTCCCTTTAGATGGAGGACGTGTACTGCGTGCAATTATCTGGGGCGCAACAGGTAATTTTCAACGAGCAACGAATATCGCTGCAACAATTGGACAAATATTCGCGTGGATTTTCATCGGATTCGGTATTCTCCAGATTTTTTCAGGAAACTTCGTCAACGGTATCTGGATCGCATTTATTGGATGGTTTCTCAACAGTGCCGCTGAATCGAGCAGACAAGAAATGACTTTTCAGCAGCATTTTCGCGGCGTTAAAGTTCAGACAGTTATGAAATCAAATCCAGAAATAATAAAACCAACACTGACAGTCAGCAATCTTATTCAGGATATATTCCTGCATGGAGGACACAGGGCCGCAGCAGTCAGCCAGGATGATCAATTCCTCGGTATAGTTACTTTGACAGATGTGAAGAAACTGAATCAGCAAAACTGGGATACAACAACAGTTGAAACCATCATGACAAAACAGCCGATCTATAGCGTCAAGCCCGATGATGACCTTAAAACAGCACTCACCTTGATCGCTCAACATGGGTTGAACCAAATCCCGGTACTACAGGATAAAAAGATCGTCGGCATGCTCAGCCGCGCTGACATTATCAGATACATTCAGATCAGCCAGGAATTAGGAACGAGCAACGATGCAAAATAAGACAGATACATTGTTAACACGACATGATTGCATACTATTGATCATAGACATGCAGGAAACAAATGAGTTCAAAGCAGTATTGCCTCTCATTAAATCACTATGAAAGATCTAAAGATAATAAGCTGGAACATTAACGGCATTAGAGCCGCCCTGAACAAAGGATTCTTAGAATGGCTCGCCAGAGAGAAGCCCGATATCCTCTGCCTGCAGGAAACGAAAGCACATCAAGACCAACTTGATACGAAATTACTTGAAGCTGAAGGATATCATACCTTCTGGGAATACCCGGAGAGGAAGGGCTACAGCGGGGTAGCGCTGTTTTCCAGGGAAAAACCACTAGTGCTCAGCACGGGCTTCGGGAAAGATGTGATCGATACCGAGGGAAGAGTCATTATCGCTCAGTATCCTCAGTTCACGCTGATGAATATTTACTTCCCGAACGGTAAACAAAATGATGACCGTCGGAAATACAAAATGGATTTTTACGATGTATTTCTCTCTTTTGCCGATATGTTAAGAAAACAGGGGGGAAAGATTATCGTCTGTGGAGATGTAAATACCGCACACAAGGAGATCGATCTCGCCCGTCCGAAGGAGAACTCTAAGGTTTCCGGATTTCTGCCTGAGGAACGTGCATGGATCGATAAATTCATCGACCATGGATATATCGATATCTTCCGTAAATTTAATGATAAACCGAATCAATATACGTGGTGGGATATGAAAAGCGGGGCACGGGAAAGAAACGTCGGCTGGAGAATCGACTACTTCTTTATCTCCAGTAACCTGGAACCGGATATCGCCAATGCATTCCTGATGTCTGAAGTCATGGGTTCCGATCATTGTCCGATCGGTATTACAGTGAGAATCGATTAGATCGATACACCCGAATCTGCTACGGCTTCTTGCTGCGTCTCAATTCAAAAATTACAGGATTACCGGGATCAGGACAGGCAACAACGGACTTATCTGAATCCGGCTCCCATGGAAATGAGCCGCCAAAACGCAGTACAGAGGAAAACGGATACAGGGTGTAAAAAGCCCAAGCGCACATTCCATTCGGCGTCAGTTCACCGATACTGAATGCATCTCCTACTTTATGCCCGGCAGAACATATCCCCTTTTGAGAAATAACTTTCGCTGTCACTTCATCCATCTTCTCGCCTCCGCATTGAAATAAGACCAAATGTACTATTTGTCATTTCGAGCCTGCCGAGAAATCTCCTGCTGCCTTCTCAATCAGCAGCCAGTTTATCCAGAAACCTCTACACATGAGAGCACCAGATTCAACCAAAGTAAAATCCGGGCGAATGATATCTTCCGATATGCTTCGCCCGGACCACGTTCATTGAGAAACCGTAATACAGAAGTTATTTGATCTCGACTGTCGCGCCGGCTTCCTCAAGCTTCTTTTTCATAGCAGCAGCATCATCTTTGTTGACGCCTTCTTTCACCGGCTTGGGAGCTGCCTCAACGAGATCCTTCGCTTCCTTCAAACCAAGGGTGGTAAGCTCACGGACAGCTTTGATAACATTAATCTTGTTTTCACCGATAGCCTTCAGGATGACTGTGAAATCAGTCTTCTCTTCCACAGCAGCACCGCCAGCAGCCGGGGCAGCCGCAGCAACTGCAACCGGAGCAGCCGCAGATACGCCAAATTCCTTCTCCAGCGCTTTGACCAGCTCGGACAGTTCGACAACGGTCATTCCTTTTATTGCTTCGATCATCTCATCTTTTGTCATATTGATTCCTCCTCGTTTTATGTCTCTGTATTTCTATTTTAAAATCATACGATTAAATAGCATCACGCCGTTATATTATTTGCCACCCTCCATCTGGGTAACCCTCGCTTGCAGAACGCGGGCGAATCCGCTTATCGTTGCATTAAGTACAGTATGCAAACTCTGAATGGGGGCATTTAACTGACCGAACAACTGAGCCAGCAGTACCTCTCTCGGCGGCATGCTCGCCAGAACTATAACGTCCTTCCCGGTCATCAGTTTATTATCAAGAATACCTCCGGTGATCTTGACTCCTAAATTGGATGATACAATAGCATCATTAAGCGCCTTCGCCGCTTTAACGCTATCCTCATAGCCGAATGCAACCGCCATAGGCCCGGCTAGCAGGGAATCTATCTGATCTTTACCTGCCCTA
>DIKB01000138.1 GCA_002421445.1 Dehalococcoidia bacterium UBA5629
CCAGTTTCAGGGGTTCACTCCACTAATATCGTCGCATATTGGCACGTATGCAGAGTACAATAAAGACTATTGCGGCCAGTATGAGAACAGTGATAGCAAATGAGAAGAGCCAGACACGCCCGGACATCGCTGTAACTTCAAATGTCCTGCTCTCTGACCATGGTCCATCAGGGCCATCATATCTGCTCTTAACTTTCCACGCATATGTACCGGGGAGTAGAGAATCGTTGCCCGATAATGAATATTCAGATTTGTCTTTCAGTTCCTTTGTCAGAACCGGTACCGAGGGATTGCCGGTAGAAGCAATTTCAAGAATATAGGTTATTCCCTGGGTTCCAATATCGGACCAGTCAAAGGCAACAGATGTCGACTCATACATTGTTTTCTTGGCGCCATTCAGATAATCGAAGACACCGAAAAGGTATTTGATGGTTCCGGCAAATACATCCCCCGCCGAGTTAAAGAGCGTGAATTCGGCTTTTTGAGCGGGGGAGAGCAGCTTTATCTCTTTGGATACAGTTTTTTCAGATGTAAACGTTGTCTTCGCAGATTGTCCCTTACTGCTCACTGCTGTAATCGTATGATCTTTTACTGCACTTTGAGGAATATCGAACACGACAGAAAAGCTTCCAGTGACATCGGCTACAGCTGTCTGTTTAAGAACTGTCGTATCGAAACTCAGTGTTACGCTATCATTTTGTGCAAATCCAAAGCCTTTAATAGTTGCCTGCGATCCCTGTTTCCCTGTTTTTGGATCTATCTCAATGCTTGGGGTTACAACAAAATCCATATCTGCATAAACGCCTTTTGGTGTAAAGCTGCTGCCGAAGATCCCGACTTTATGAACGCCCTGTGCGCTCGGAGGCACTTCAATGATCGGCTTCTCAGTAGTATCGCCTATTCTCTTATCGGCGTCATTGATGACTGCTCCCTCAGCATTGGCATTAATATTATAAATCATGATCTGATCATCGTATGTAAGTGTGATTCCATCTTCGCCAACGCGAAAACCCCATGCGTTTACATTTATCTTCGTACCAACAGGACCTGAGGTTGGTTCGATTTTAGCCCAGGGAACAATAACAACAGACATTTTTGTGATTTGATCAGCTGAAATGGTTTTGCTAAATGCGGAAAGGAAGTGTTCTCCTTTTGTTACTGCGTTCGGGATTTCAAAATCGTAGTACCATTTACCCTGTTTATCGGCAACGATGGGCGGGATTTTCAAGACGGCGCCATCCCAGGTTATCTTAATATCGGTTTCATACGTAGGGAATCCATTTCCGTTGATGTTTATCCTTGAAAGATATTTCCCTGTATTTGGAAAAATACTGATACCTGGAACCACGGTAAATTTAATTGTGGCGGTGCTGCCCGACCAATTGCTGCTGTCTGCAACTCTAATAGTATGTTCGCCATTGGCTCCCGGTGGGATAGTTATTGGCTGGGAAAAATCTCCCGAAGCAGATACTGGAACGTCGGAGATAACACTCTTGTCATCGAAGTATATTGTAGCGAGACGCCCGACGAAATCGGTTCCTGAAACAACGACTGTGGTGCCGACTGCACCCGAAGGAGGGTCCAGAGTAATGCTCGCAGCATATATGGCTGGTGGAAGTAAGAGGGAGGCGGCCAGCGGAAATATAAGAATGAGCAGAGCGATAAGCGAACGATTATTTTTTATCATTAATAATTACCGTTAATCCATAATCATAAGTTTTACATCAGTTTACATCAGTATGCAGAGAATATGTCAGCCTGATTTTATAGCTTAGCTCACCTGATGAAAAAAATCAAAGAAATGTATTCAATATACAGTATGTTAGAGTTGATTTTTTTCATCGCATTCATTTATACTGCTACACGGCATGCGGATTTTCAATCGAACAATTGTTGCAGCAATAACACTAAAGAGTTCTGAATGTTGTCAATGAAAATCGCTATAACCGGTAAAGGCGGCGTCGGCAAGACAACAGTAACCAGTCTTCTGGCATGGGCGTATGCGAGAGATGGCAGGGACGTCATAGCTATTGATGCTAATCCTGATGCAAATCTGGCGAGTGCTCTTGGCTTTGAAAAGGAGCAAGTAGAACAGATCATACCTATTTCGGAATTAAATGAGCTTATCCAGGAACGTACCGGGGCAAGTTCCGATACATATGGAGGATTGTTTAAACTCAATCCAAAAGTAGATGATATTCCAGAGAAGTACTCTATCCAGAAAGATGGAATCCGTTTGCTTATCATGGGCACGGTGAAGAAGGGTGGTGGTGGCTGTCTTTGTCCTGAAAGTGCAATGATCAAAAGTTTGCTGAGCCACCTTATGTTTAAGAGAACTGAGGTTGTGCTCATGGACATGGACGCAGGGATCGAGAACCTGGGAAGAGGCACTGCCGGGGCTATGGATGCGTTGATCATTGTCGTTGAACCCGGTCAACGCAGTTTTCAAACTGCATATAGTATTCAAAAACTTGCCGCTGATCTCGGCATTAAGCGATGCTGTGTGATTGGTTCAAAAACTCGTTTCGATAGCGATCAACAATTTATTTCCGATCATCTTAAAAGCTTTGAAATTCTGGGTTTTATTAATTACAATCCCGAGATCGCAATGGCAGACAGACTTGGAACAAACGTTTATGAATCTGCGCCGCAATCTATTTCCAGTATCAAGAAAATACAAGAAAGACTTGAACAAATAAAGGGTAATGGAAAATGATGAAACAAACGATCAGGGACATCCGCGAGTTTGCTGCTAAAAGAGTGCTGGTCAGAGTCGATTTCAATGTGCCTTTAAGTAGACAGGACAATAGTATCACGGATAATAGTCGTATTCGTGAGTCATTACCAACAATACAATATCTTATCAATCGGAAGGCAAAGGTTATTATTTGTTCTCATCTTGGACGTCCGGATGGAAAGGTTGTAGAGAAGCTAAAGATGCTTCCTATCGCAAAAGAATTAGCAAACCTAATTCACCTGCCCGTTAAAACGGTTAATGATTGCATCGGCTCTAAAGTTACCAGCATGGTAGACAGCCTTAAAGCTGGTGAGATTCTCGTGTTGGAAAATTTGCGCTTTCATGCTGAAGAGGAAGCTAATGATCCTGCATTTGCGCAGAAGCTGGCACAACTTGCAGATATATACGTTGATGATGCTTTCGGTACTGCACACCGTGCGCATGCATCGACAGAGGGGGTTGCACATTATCTGCCTGCTTACGCAGGTTTCCTTATGGAGAAAGAGTTGAATAGTCTCGGACATATTCTGGCAACGCCGCGACATCCTTTTGCGGCACTACTGGGTGGGGCAAAAGCAAGTGATAAGATAAATCTAATAAAGAACATACTTGATAAAGTCGATATGGTGCTCATTGGTGGTGGTATGGCTGCTACTTTTTTGAAAAATCAGGGGTGTGAAGTAGGTCGCTCACTTATTGAGCCTGACAAAATCGATCTGGCGCATCAACTGGTTGTCACCGCGCAACAGAATAACATTGCGTTTCTTTTCCCGGTAGATGTTATGGTTTCGGATAGAATTGACGTATGTTCAAATCTCAATACGGTATCGGTTAACGCAATTCCACCGAATGCATTTATTGTTGATATCGGTACTGAAACAATAGAGTTGTTCTCTCAACAATTGAAGACATGCCAGACGATCTTCTGGAATGGCCCCATGGGCATCTACGAGGTTCCGGAGTTCAGCCATGGTACTCGCGAGATGATGCAGCTTATTGCCAGCCGTAATATGGCAACAACAGTAATTGGCGGCGGATCGACTGCTGAAATAGCCCAGGAAATGGGACTCGTAAATAAGCTTACCCATGTTTCTACGGGTGGTGGAGCCAGCCTGCAATTTTTAGAAGGTGAAAAATTGCCCGGGGTAGAAGTACTGCTCAACAAGGATTTAATTGGCGGAGTGGAGAAGATATGAGGATTCCCCTGATTGCAGCCAACTGGAAAATGAATACAACCATCACAGAAGCAATTAGTCTGGTAAAGGCAATACAGCCGGAGCTTGATAAAGTCACAAATGTTGAAAAAGTGCTCTGTCCTCCGTTTATTTCTCTTAGTGCTATATATGAATTAATTAAAGACACTTCGGTCAAGCTAGGTGCCCAGAACGTTTACTTTCAGAGTAAAGGAGCTTTTACCGGAGAAATATCGCCTATCATGCTTCGCGATCTGTGTGAGTTTGTGATTATCGGGCACTCTGAGCGCAGACAATATTTCGGGGAGACTGATGAAATTGTCAACAAAAAGATCAAAGCTGCGCTGGAAATCGGCTTAATCCCGATAGTCTGTGTTGGAGAGGCGCTCGATGTACGAGAAAACCTCAAAACAGAAGCCGTCATCAGCGCTCAAGTACAAAATGGGCTTGCGGGAGTACCGGCAAACAAAAGCATCGTTGTTGCCTATGAGCCAATCTGGGCGATTGGTACCGGTAAAGCAGCTACAGGTGAACAGGCTAATCAGACCTGTAAACTGATCCGCGATACAATTGCTAAACTATGGGATACTATGACTGCTGATTCAATACGGATTCTCTATGGCGGCAGCGTTACTCCGGATAATATTTCCGAGTTTACTTCTCAGCCGGATATTGATGGTGGGTTAGTAGGTGGTGCCAGTTTGAAGGCTAACGACTTTGTTACGATTGTCAGCAGAACTGCACGCGTTCGGCCTTAAATTATGAGATGTCTGGTAGCTATTGTCGGGCCGACCGCAATCGGGAAAAGCTCTGTTTCGCTTAC
>DIKB01000149.1 GCA_002421445.1 Dehalococcoidia bacterium UBA5629
CGTCGCGCTGTTATCCTGATCATTCGAGGAAAAGCCGAAGTTTTGGAAAACGGGCGCGGCTATCTGCATTCTATTAATGAAAGTTTCGATATACCATCGGTAATCCGCCTTATGTACTTTATCCGGCGTCCTCGTCGTCCCCGGAGGATGACAAAACTGGAGATATTCAATCGAGACCAGTACACCTGCCAGTATTGCGGGCGACAGGATAGTGAACTGACACTGGATCATGTGATTCCGAAGCACAGAGGCGGGCAACACAACTGGGATAATGTAGTCAGCGCCTGTGCTGCTTGTAACCGAAGAAAGGCAGGACGCACTCCCGCAGAAGCCGGGATGCCATTGATCAGGGAACCAGGGCAACCTTCTTTTACTCGATTGCGTGTCGCTCATATCAGCCCGGGAATCAGGGAGACATGGCACAAATACCTGTATTAATTTCTGTGTTTGCCGCCGTGCTGCTGGGGCTGGTTTAGTTGATTCAGCTCTTCAAGCGTCATTTCAACAGTGGCGCCGGTCTGTAATTCCACGGAGACGGATTCTTTGATCGGATTAATGCCCACTACTTTGGCCTTGCCTGTTTGTGTGATGACCTCAGTTCCAATCGACGGCAGTTTTTCCTTCAACGCCTTGTATTGTTCAAATTCGTAGCCCAGACAGCAGAGAAGGCGGCTGCAATTGCCCGATGTCTTGGTGGGACCGAGAGTTAAATCCTGTTCTTTGGCCATCCTGATCGATACCGGTGAAAACTCGACAAGAAACTGATTGCAGCAGAGCGGCAGTCCGCATTTGCCGAGTCCGCCGATCATTTTCGTCTCATCCCTGGCGCCTACCTGTCGCAGTTCTACATTTGTTCTCAGGTTGCGGCTTAAGTCACGGACGAGTTCACGGAAATCGATGCGCTGCTCGGCAACAAAGAAGATGGTAACGTGGCTGCTATCGAGATTGTATTGTGCTGAAATCGGTTTCATATCGAGATTGAGCTTGGCAACAAGCTCGCGGCAAGTGGACAATGCCCTCTCATTTTTGGGCTGACGCTGTTGTGCTTGTTTTACATCATCCTCAGTTGCTTTTCTGATGATCGGTTTCAGAGTTTCGCTCGCCACTGGATTACCGGCAAGTATCTGGGTTGGGAGGATGACGACTTTCCCAAGTTCCATCCCTCGGCTGGTTTCAGCCACGACGGAATCGCCGACGTTCAAAGAGAACCCCGTGGCATCAAAATAATATATTCTTCCTGCTCTCTGGAACCGGATACCAACCAAATCTGCCATATCAGTTTACCCTGCTGTTGCAGGTACTCCTTCCAATTGTACCGTTTTTCTAGGTATATCGAGCATGAGCACTTCCAGGACGAGTCGTACATTGGCATTTTGCTGTATTTGTAGTTTTGCTTCTTGAATTCTATCGATGCATTGCTTAATTTCGCCAATCTGCAGAGCTCCGGCGGCACGTTCGATATCCGCGAAGAAATCGATGTTGGTGATCGCATCGCTGCATTCACATCCGGTTAACAGCACATCGCGCCACCATATCAGCCATGTATCGAGCATGTCTGTATTTTTCTCTCTGTCCGTTCCGAGATGTTCGATATAGGCGAACCTGCTTTCGTAGCTGGCGCTCAGGAGATATTGGAATTTATTGAGTATGTCGGTTCTCTGTTGCATGTGCCTGGCATTATCCAGCAGTGTGATTGCCCATCCCGGGCAGCCCCTTGCCAGCCGCGCTGTGAGCCTGGCTTTAGCAGCTTCTGCCCCGTGAGTTTCGATGAGGTACCGTTCAAGGACGTCTGCAGGGACCGGTTTCATCTCAATTTTCTGGCAGCGGGAAAGAATCGTTGTCAGCACACGTTTTTCATCTGCGGTGAGCATGAGGAAAATGACGTATGATGGCGGTTCTTCCAGAGTCTTGAGCAGACGGTTTGCTGCCTCTTCCGAGAGATCTTCGACACCGTCAATAATGAATATTCTGAATTTGCCTTCGTAGGCGGAGAGGCTGGCCCGTTTTTGCAGTTCCTCGATATCTCTGATGCTGATTTCCTTACGTGATTTGCCGCTTTCCGGGAGGGCGAGGGGTGATTCAAGGCTAAGCACATTGATATCGACATGCTTGCCATTATTGATTCTTCGGCATGACTGGCAGGTGTCACAGGGAGGATCGGACCCAGTACAATTCAGATACCGGGCGATATCGAGGGCGAAGGTTGCTTTGCCGATGTGTGGCGGGCCGGCAATGAGATAAGCATGCGCCATATTCCCTGCCGCTATGCTATTTTTCAATATGGTAATGATGATGTCCGTCCCGATTGTTTTCCACATTACAGGTTATCCAGTTTCATCAGATCATCGTATGTTTCCCGAGCGCGGATTATTCGGGATGTCCCGTTATTGACCATGATGATTGCCGGTCTCGGCACCATATTATAGTTGCTCGACATCGGGATGCAGTAAGCGCCGCTGACCGGAATGGCGATGATGTCTCCTGATACAACAGGAGGCAACAAAATATCTTTGACGAGCAGGTCTCCGGATTCGCAGAATCTGCCCGAGATCGTGACTTTCTCCGTATCGGGTTGGTTGAGTTTGTTGGCGATGACCGCTTCATACTGAGCGTCATAGAGGGCTGTGCGGATATTGTCCGCCATGCCTCCATCGACACAGACATATCGTCTTATTCCCGGGATGTCTTTGATCGAGCCGACCTTGTAGAGTGCTATGCCGGCCTGCCCGGCGATGGCACGTCCCGGCTCGATGCTGAGCTTCGGCAACGGCAATCCATAGGTTTTCGTTGCAGCGGTGATTTTCGATCCGATTGCCGCCGCATAATCAGCTATGGCAGG
>DIKB01000016.1:0-980 GCA_002421445.1 Dehalococcoidia bacterium UBA5629
ACGAACATCGGCATGACAACATGAGTGAACTTGATGTCTGCGCCGGTAGGGCGGATAACGCCTGGGCTTGACGGATTTGATATCTCCAGCGCGATCTGATTCTGTGGGCCCATGACATTGAGCACCTCGGCGAGATACCTGGCATTGAAGGCAATCTTCGAGGCCGCACCATCAATCAACGCGCTGATCGTACCCTCGTTATCACCGATCTCATCAGCCCTGGCTGACATGATGATCGTCCCGGGTTTACCCTCTTCACCCGGTGTAAGCATCAGGCGAACGATACCACCGCCATCACGCGAAAATATTGAGGCCATTTTGGTAGCCCTGAGGAATTGCTCACGATCGATAACAGCGCGAGTATCATAGCTCTTGGGGATTAACTGCCCATAATTGGGGAAAGCTCCCTGAATAATCTGTGAGACCATAACAATATTCTTGAGACGGAACAGCACCTGGCTCTTCTGCTGGTTAACAACGATCTCTACCGGTTCTTCCTGATCAGCAAGAAACCGTCCCAGTTCATTTAACGTTCTTGCTTTAATAATGACAGATGCCTTAGCTGAAGCAGCATCAAGCGTGCTCGCCTCATAAACTGAAAGCCTGAAACCGTCAGCAGATGCCAGAACCAGCTTATTGCCTTCGAATTCAAGATTGACGCCGGTCAAAACAGGACGGGACTCATCAGTAGCCGCTGCAAATACCGTCTTGGCAATTGCTTCTCGCAATACTTCCGCCTCTACCCTGGTAACAATGCCGTCACTTACATCAGGGATAGGAGGGAAGTCATCGGCACTGAGTCCCTTAACATTTGCCTTAAATGAATTACATGTCAGATCCAGCGTGCTGCGCGAGAGCTTCATATTGATCAACTCGTTAGGCAATGAATTAGTAAAATCGGTCAGGAGACGAGCCGGTATCGTGATCGCCCCTTCATCATCTATTTTAGCACCAACCCAGCAGCTTATAGCCATCTCCAG
>DIKB01000016.1:1015-3797 GCA_002421445.1 Dehalococcoidia bacterium UBA5629
GTAATCGGTAATGTAGTTTTCGTGGCTACCGCCCTACCAACAATACCCAGACCTTTGCTTAGATTCTCTTGCAGACAGGATAGCTTCATCTGGTACCTCCCATGATATGTGGGTCAAGTATACGACGAAGAACGACTCAAGTCAATGGCTAGTTGTGATCGTATGGGGAAATATCAGAGAGTGCCATTATTTACCCCTTACTCCACAATATGCTTCAGAACTTTATACACTTCCCGCGCCGCACGACCACGATGACTTACCTGATTTTTAACCTCCGAAGAAAGCTCTGCCATCGTTTTACCATATTCGGGGAAACAGAAGATCGGATCATAACCGAATCCGCCGGAACCTTTTGCTTCAAAAGTAATGACGCCATCGCAGGAGCCATGGCACACCGTCACCTTTTCTCTATTCTCAGCGAGAGCGATGGCGCATCGAAAATGCGCTGTGCGCTGCCCCTGTGGCACAGTTGATAGCTTATTCAGTAAATAAACCACACGTTCTGCATCAGTGGCGTTATCGCCTGCATAGCGAGCAGAACGTACACCGGGTTCCCCGTTGAGGGCATCAACTTCCAGTCCGGAATCGTCTGCAAGAGTAATAAGTCCGCTGGCTACAGCATAGGAAGTGGCCTTCAGGCGGGCATTGCCTTCAAAACTGCTCTCGCTCTCTTCAACCTCAAGCGTTATCCCTTCGTCAACCAACGTAGTCAGCACAAAAGGTAATCCGGCAAGAAGTTCTCGATATTCGCGAGCCTTGCCCCGGTTTGTCGTAGCCAGGAGCAGTTTCCGCATGGCAATACTGTTAGATCTTCTTAAAACGCTCCGTCAGCTTCTTCATTACCTGCGGCAGCGTCGTATATTCCATTTCCTCGAGTGGCAGCCGGTGAGGCTCAAACGGCCCCATCTCTCTGAGAACTTCGGCGATCTCCAGCGCCTTTTTCCGTGCGGGATCGAACGCTATATCATCAAACAGATCAACAGGACCAACAAGCATGCCTTCAGCGAGCTGGAATCCCGCAGCGATCGCGCGAGGCGGGCCGTCGAACCGGGTCGGCGTGCTTTGCGCCACGGATACCGGCATCAAAGGGCCATGATGAGAACCACGCATCCAGCCCTCCACGATATTGGGATGAGCGAACGGTTCAAGTACTTCACCGACGGCAGGGAAATCACCCTGTGCCCGAACGATGCAAACAGGATCGTCCTTACCAACATACCGGCCAGCCATAAACGACAACTTCTGCGTCGATGAGACAGCCGCAATGGCGCCAGTGGCTCTGTGATACACCGCTTTAACGGCGAAATTACGGGGCGCTCCAAGGAATACGAGCATGTCATAAATCTCTTCAGGAGCATTAAAGGTCACCTTTCGGCTTTTGACCACATCGTGAACCTCAAAGGAGAATCCAGCATGCAAATTCTCGGCAATAACCAGCCCGGCAGTATTAAACGGATCAGCAAACATCTTGTACAGAGGAAGATTCCAGGCACCTGAAGCAGTTTTATCCGCCATGAAAACAACGATTGGCTCAGACGGTCTCTCGTTGATCTCCATCTCAGCAACGCCCGGCCCCATACCTCTGACATTATTGGAAAATGCATCCGCCAGCAAATCCTGTCCGGCACCATGCAATTTAAGTTTCTTGGCGATGGCGGTGCAATCAACAAACGTGTTCCATGCCAGCTTATGTATCACTTTACTATCTTCACCCTTTTGATGAGTCATAATAAGCTGTAAATCATCACCGCACCTTGTTACGTGGTAGTCAATGAGTAAACCGTTCTTCTTCGCTTTAGCGCAGGATTTTTCCGCCGAATCCAGCAGATCGGGATGCATGGCACAATGCCCGACATAACCTCCGATATCCGCCTTGATCACGCTTAATGTAACCTTCATTGTTGTTACATCCTCTCTTTTATAGTATTTTCTTGCAAACTCTAATAAGAAACGAGTTGAAACACTAATATGCTGACAGAAAACGATGAGCCTCGTAATAGATAACCGGGATTACCTTCATTAATCCAATAAGTATAGCGTAGAAAACGTTAATAGCAATAGCTTGCTGCAACCGTGCTAAGTGTAACAGATGTCATATTCAGTGTCAAAAGCACTGTACCCGAAGCACTGTACCCGAAATGACGTGTGGTTACGAAATAGAGTATACTTTGGGTTCGGAGAATTAATCGTGGACATAATACCGGCAGTCGATCTTAAGAATGGAAAATGTGTTCGCCTGTATCAGGGCGACTACACAAAAGAAACGATATATGCCGATGATCCTGTAGCTATAGCGCAGCAATGGTATGATATCGGAGCCAGACGGCTCCATATCGTTGATCTCGACGGCGCTAAATCCGGTTCACTAGTCAATGCTGCTATCATCCGCCAGATCGCAAAACAGATCGCCATCCCTATCCAGGTCGGCGGCGGCATCAGAAACGAGTCAACAGTAAAAACACTGCTCGATATGGGAGTGAAACGGGTTATCCTGGGTACAATAGCCATCGAACAGCCGGATCTGATACAGACGCTATGCACGAAATATGGCGATGCTATTATCGTCGGCATCGATGCACGGGATGGTTGCGTAGCAACACGTGGCTGGTATACCAACACACAACGCACTGCACTCGATCTTGGCATGGAAATGAAGAAACGTGGAGTACAGCGCATCCTCTACACTGATATTAAGCGTGATGGTACGCTGACTGAGCCGAATTTTGCAGCCATAACAGAGATATCGGAGAAATTAAAAATCGCCGTCATTGCCGCAGGAGGC
>DIKB01000016.1:3820-4014 GCA_002421445.1 Dehalococcoidia bacterium UBA5629
GCCATTCTGGGCAAGGCGCTCTATACAGGTCATATCAAACTGGGAGAGGCACTGGCGGTGCAATAAACAACACTAATACGATAATTGCAATCCATCTCTGTCCAATTTAAATATACAGACTAAAAACATGAGAGGTACTATACAATGCTGAAATACGATGATAAAGGTCTAATACCTGTCATAATCCAGCACTA
>DIKB01000016.1:4065-6100 GCA_002421445.1 Dehalococcoidia bacterium UBA5629
GATATGTGGTTCTACAGCCGCAGCAGACAGGAGCTATGGCACAAAGGCGGCACGTCCGGGAACACATTGAAAGTACATTCTATCCAGAAAGATTGTGATAATGATGCGCTGCTGGTTCAAGCAGATCCGGCCGGCCCGGTTTGTCACACAGGAAACCGCACCTGCTTTTTTCAGCCATTTACAGCGGAAGACATCAGCTAAACGTCATTGAAGCTAAGTTGCTTTGAGCTATCCGCCTCGATGACTCTCTTTAAAGCTACAATCGCAATCTCGATCTGGCTATCGTCCGGCTCTCTTGTCGTCATAGATTGAAGAAGCAAACCTGGCACGAGAATAGCGTGGACTATAGGGTTGTGCATATGAGCTCCGCCGAAGCGGATAAATTCATAGCCAATCGCAGCGATAACCGGTATCAGAATAATACGCGACAGGATGCTCAGCCATAGATCAGGTCGCCCGAATAGCGCAAACACGATAATGGAGATGAGCAGTACAACGAGAAGAAAGTTCGTGCCGCAACGGGCATGAGCCGTTGAATATTTCTTGATGGCATCAATCTCCAGCGGCACCCCTGCCTCATAGGCATTGACCACCTTATGCTCGGCACCATGATACTCAAATACTCTTCTGATATCAGCCATGAAATTGATGCTCCACAGATACAAAATGAACATGATGATCCTGACTATTCCCTCGAGAATATTGCTGACTAATGATGACTCAATATACGGATCTATCAGATATCGTGTGAGCAATAAGGGAAGGACAAAAAAAACGGCGACAGCGATAACCATACCAACAATAACGCTGCCCCAGAGCATGGCTAATGTCATTTTTTTCTGCTCTTCTTCCTCTAATGCTACATTTGCAGAATGGAGGAGGGCGCTGATACCAAGAGCCATGGTTTCTATTAGAACGATAATGCCGCGGATAAACGGAGCCTGACGGAGTTTACCCGTATACATAGTGGATAGTGGTTGTGACTTTACATCTATCTCGCCATCGGGACGCCTCACAGCAATGGCAAGGTTTTCGCGGCCACGCATCATCACACCTTCAATGACTGCCTGCCCGCCATAATAGAACGGTTTCTGTTTCTCCATCGATCTCCGCACTGATAATAAAAAAGGGCGGGTTATCTCCGCCCTTTTTTATAGAATTCAAAAAATAATCTGATAAATTAGCTGGATAGCTTGTAGCGTCTCTTGAAACGCTCAACGCGTCCGGCGGTATCCACTATCCTTTGCTCACCAGTGTAAAACGGATGACATTTGCTGCACAACTCTATTCTGAGCACTTTTTTGGTGGACCCTGTAATAAACGTATTACCACAGGAACACGTCACCTGTGCATCATGATAATAGGTCGGATGAATTTTTTCTTTCATAACTTTACTCAGCTACAACGCTGACTTTCCGTTTATTCTTCGTAGTCGGCGCATAGCTTACAGTGCCGCTCACCGTAGCAAAAAGGGTATAATCGCTGCCGACGCCAACATTATCACCGGGGTAAATACGCGTGCCCCTCTGTCGTACCAGTATTGTACCGGCAAGCACTTTCTCACCAGCAAACTTCTTCACGCCAAGCCGCTTCGCAACACTATCGCGACCCGATGTCGTGCTGCCGCCGCCTTTCTTATGTGCCATTAGTTTTCACCTCCGGCTTCTTCCTTTTTCTTCCTCGTCTTCTTCACTGCACCACCGGGTTTAACAATGTCCTGAATCTCAAGAGTGCTGTACGGCTGTCGATGTCCCCGCTTCTTTCTGTAGCGCACCTTGCTCTTATACTTGAACACGATAACCTTATCGGCTCGATCCTGCCCAACGCAGGAGGCCGTCACCCTGGCTCCGGCAACAGTCGGAGTGCCGATCATTGTCGCGTCGGCATCGCCGATAAGCAACACCTCATCGAACTCGACCGTCGCCCCTTGAGCGACGTCCAGTTTTTCAACTTTAATTTTGTCTCCGGCAGCAACCTTATATTGTTTCCCACCGGTTTTTATAATAGCGTATGTATTCATCATAGCAAAACGTTG
>DIKB01000120.1 GCA_002421445.1 Dehalococcoidia bacterium UBA5629
CACTTTTCAACTTTTCCTAACATATTCATATGAGCGCCGTATAGTATTTTCGGCATTCATGCTAAATATTGTACTTTACATAACGATTTCTGCATTGTAAAATATCAGCGATTAATATCATATCTTCTCTATTTTCTTCCATGAAACGATTTGTGAATATCTTTTAGATGTTTATTGGTAACATGTGTATAGACTTGTGTTGTGCGAATGCTTTCATGTCCCAGCATTTCCTGCACTGAACGCAGATCGGCGCCGCCCATAAGTAGATCCGTGGCAAATGAGTGTCTCAAGGTGTGTGGAGTAACATTTATCGGTATGCCAGCTTTTTTTGAATAATGGTTAACTATATTGCGAATCGATCGTGTAGTTAGTCTCATCTTTTCGCCTGCTCTATCATAATTAACATCTCTACTGTAACGAATGAAAAGTGGCTTGAATCGGTCTTTTCTGGTCTTTAAATATTCATCAATCCATCGTGCAGATGTATCAGACAAAAAGACGACACGAACTTTTCCGCCTTTCCCTCTCACACTGAATTCTTTTCGTTCGAGATTTATTGTATCCCGATTTAGACTTACTAATTCTGAGACTCTAAGCCCGGTGCTAAAAAGAGTCTCCAATATTGCTTTATCTCTTAAACCAATGTCTGTAGTTGTATCAGCGCTATTCAGCAACTGTTCCATTTGATCAATAGTAAGGAAGCTAACCATGCGCATTATCTGCTTGGGCAACTCTATTTTATCTGGGGAGAGGGTAGCTATATCCCTTTTCACTAGGAGATAACGCAAAAACGAACGTAATGCTATAATATAATAGCCTTGTGTTACAGATTTTAATATGGGTTTGCCATCTTCATCACGTAACCTTGAAAGATATAAACGGTATTGGCGAATGTTTTCCAGTGTTATATCTTGAGGAATGCGTGTGTCGGTGTTTTCAGTGAGCCAATCGTGAAACGTTATCAAATAGTGACGGTAATCAACTATAGTGAGTGGTGATAACAATCTTTCTATTTCAAGATATTCTAAAAACTCATTGATAAATTTAATCAGAACTGATTCTTTATGGCGCAATTGATTTTTTACCATTTCATTTTCCTGTCTCTTATTTCCTAAAAGTTACATTTTAGGAAATGATATCATGGACAACTACTAAGGTCAATTACCAGTCTCTTCAAATACAAGATGAGCCTGAAGGAGATATCGATTTCTGGGGTGCAACGATTACTCGGACATACCCCTATGAACATCCCTCCCGCATCGGATATTTATCTGATCACACGTTCATCACCAACCCTGCGGGTGATCTTTTTACTGTCGAGATATTCCAGAAGGGCTATTGCATATTTCCGGCTTGTTCCCAGCAGATCACGAACTTCGGCTACTGTTATTCTTCCTTTTTCCTTGCCATAGGAAACGATTCGCTTCACCATCTCATCATATGCTTCTCTGGAAAAAATAATGCCTTCAGCGACCTTCACCACCCTGTCTTGCTTAATAAGCAAGGCAAGGATATCGGGTCCCGGCATTACATCTCCGGATGGAGAAAACGGATTCTGCTCCAATGATTCCAGGAAGGCAGCGATCTTTGCATCCTGTTCTTTGGTCAGTTGAATTGAAAAAGAGGGCATCCTGATGACCGCACCATCTTCAACGAGAAGATGTTCATCGAGCAATTGTTGCATAACAACCGAATGAGATTTCAAGACTAATTTATTAATCAGCTCACCCTTCGATATCCCCGGCTTGGCTGGATAGGTACGGTGATAATCCGATACAAGAGCAACAGCCCTGTTGGAAAGCTCCCGCCAGAACGACTTCGTCATCAGCAGCGCAGCATCACCCGATCCGGCAATAACAACCTTATCCTCCTGAATAAGATCTGCAACAAGCTGCTGAACATCGGACGGAGTGACATTGCACTCAACGGAAACTGCTTTCACCGGCAGCGGCTGTTTCATCTCCAGTGTAGCCAGAACAAGATCAAGCTGACTGCCCTCATTCATGTTTTTGAGTTGCTCGATAGTATCCTGCTTAAACCGCTTATGCTTTGCCGGTTTTATATCGAGAATTATACCGCCACCGAGTGTATCATTGGGTGAACGAATGATAAAGTGATCGCCTTTAACAACAGGAACAGGATCGGTTAATGCAAATTGCACCAGCCCTGACTCCCCTGGCTTTAATTCCTCCGATTCAAGTAAATGAAGCCGCACCATAACCTCAGCGGCACCAGTATGAAAACTAAGTATAGTTCCGTGGCGGAGAGGGCGCTTGGTTTGGGAAAGCAATCGCAAACGTGTATCGATTCGCTTCGTCGGCACAAGCCAGCCGGGATTGGTTAGCACATCACCGCGGTTTACATCGGATGCTGAAACTCCAACAAGGTTCGCAGCAACTCTGGTACCCGGACCAACGGATTCAACACGATTTTTATGAGACTGCAATCCCCTGATACGCACTTTTAAACCGGCGGGCTGTATCTCCACCTCCTGTCCTTGAGTGAGCGAACCGTCAATAAGCGTCCCGGTAACAACTGTTCCTGATCCCATTATGGAGAACGAACGATCAATAAGCAAACGAGGACGGCCGATATCCTTTCGAGGCTGAATATCAGATAATGTGTGCTCAAGTGTTTGAAGAAGCTCAGTAATGCCATCACCCTTTACCGACGAGACCGCTATTACCGGCGCACCCTCAAGCGCTGTGCCTCTGATAATGTCCTCGATTTCAAGGGTAACAAGCTCCAGCAACTCCGCATCAACAAGGTCTTTTTTGGTAAGAACAATAATACCTTTCCTAATCTCAAGAAGGTCGAGAATAGCCAGATGCTCTCGGGTCTGAGGCATCACACCCTCATTCGCAGCAATTATTAACAGGGCAACATCGATCCCACCGGCGCCGGCCAGCATGTTTTTTACAAAACGCTCATGCCCAGGCACGTCAACGATCCCGATCTCTTTGCCACCCGGCAACGTCAACCAGGCAAAACCGAGATCAATGGTCATGCCTCGTTCTTTTTCTTCCCTTAACCGATCGGGGTCAATGCCTGTGAGAGCATGAACGAGCGCAGTTTTACCATGATCGATATGACCGGCAGTTCCTATGACAAACATACTATCCGAAGCGCCCTCAAAATAGTTTCATCTTCTTCAGGAAGAACGGTGCGTGGATCAAGCAGCAATACATCATTATCCACTCTGCCCACAATCGATGGACTATATACCCTGAGCTTCCGGTTCACTACATGAGCAAACTTTTGCGGCAATTTACTGGTATCACCACCGATAGCCACCAGCTTTGTCGGCATCGAACCACCAGGCATACTGCCGCCGCCGATCATCGTTTCTCCATCGATAACCCGTGCCATGTCACCAAGAGATGTAGCCCAGGCCATCGCACGCTCTTGTATCCGGTTTAACGAAGCTGAAATCATCATCCAGACCGGTATCTTTAGCAGCGCCTCTCCTTTAATATAATGGGTCAGCGTTACCTCAAGTCCCGCAATCCTGATTTTATCGATCCGTAACGCACGGGACAGGGAATGCTTTTTCAATCTATCGATAACTGTTTTCTTGCCTGTAATGATCCCCGCCTGCGGACCACCGACCAGTTTATCACCTGAAAAACACGATAGCGCTCCGAGGCCGACGCTCTGCTGAACCAGAGGCTCGGAAGCAAGCCCGAATTGAGCCACATCGATAAAGCACCCGCTGCCAAGATCATCAATCATTAGCAGATTATGTCTATCTGCCACATCCATCATTTCTTCGAGCACAACACTTTGAGTAAAACCGCTTATCTTAAAATTACTTGGATGCACCCGAAGCAATGCCGCTGTCTGTGGTGTAACGGCATTCTCATAATCAGCCGCATATGTACAATTCGTTGTACCCACCTCGACAAGTTTGGCGCCGCTCTGCCTCATCACATCAGGAATTCGAAAACCACCACCGATCTCTACCGCCTGCCCACGGGAGACGATAACTTCTTTTCTTCTGGCAAGCGCCGTCAATATCAGAAGCACGGCAGCAGCGTTATTATTTACGACAAGCGCCGCTTCAGCGCCTGTAAGTTGACAGAGCAATCGCTCCAGATGAACGTGACGAGTGCCGCGGACACCTGATTCAGTATCAAACTCAAGATTGCAATAGCCTTGACTTATACGTTCCATTGCTATCGCAGCTTCTTTACTCACGGGAGCTCGGCCGAGATTGGTGTGAAGCAATACTCCCGAAGCGTTGATGATCCTGCGTAACGATGGCTGAAGCAATCCATTCGCACGTTCTGCTATATCGGAGAGTATTTGTTCGAAAGACGGCGCCGATCTGCCCGCAGCTATCGTTTTGCGTATCTCGTGCAGTATATCGCGGGCGATATCAACAAGCACAGAGTGAGGCAATTGGGCTGTCATCGGTGCGATACGACCGTCAGAAAGAATCTTATCCACACTGGGAAGATGTCGTAATTCACTTGACATATGTTTTCTATTTTACTATATTCGGGCATCAAAACGCATAGTTCGAACCAAACCAGGTGAGCCAGAAGAACAAGCATACACTCATATTGACAAGGAGGAAATCAGCTTGTAGAATAGGCCACAGAAAGGAGGTATATCGTTCAATGAAGAAAATATTTGGAATATTGTTTGTGGTTATGACAGTGGTTACTTTACTCGCCATCCCGGCAGCAGTGTCAGCAGGAGCGCTGGCAACCGACTGCACTTTTGAGAAAATAAAGTGGCAGGATAATCCAAACTCCTGGCATCTGTATCTCAATAACTGGGGAAGGACTCCGCCCAATGCGATGTCACGGCTTGCCGGACTTGCGCTTCAATCGCTCTACAAAGAGAGCGGCAAAAATGCGGCTTGTTCCACCGCAACCTGCACAACCTGTGATGATTGTGCAAAAAATGGCGGACTCTGGGGTGTCAGTTCATGCTTTGCCAATAAGAGCTGGGCTGCCGATGATATCAGCACAAAAGTCAGTCTGACCAATTCACATCCCAACCATTTCGGTTGTGGTTGCTGTGCTGCGACAACCGGCAAAGGCGAAACCTGTGGCAGCCAATACTGCGCCAATGGGCCATGCAGCAATTGTTCCGGTGGTGACTGGGGCATCAGCGGCTGTGCTCATCCGCAATGCGTTGGTGATACCTGGTGCTACACCGATAACCTGGCAACAGGCAAGGGCAGCAG
>DIKB01000071.1:0-4187 GCA_002421445.1 Dehalococcoidia bacterium UBA5629
TTTATGACCGTTTACTCGATGAGAGGCTATTGGACAGCGCAAGGCAAGAGACTGAGAAAATATTTGTCGGCAAGGCTTCCTCCGAGCATACTATGCAGCAGACCGAAATTAATAGGTTGCTGGTGAAGAAGGCAAAGGAGGGGAAAAACGTTGTCCGTCTTAAGGGCGGCGACCCCTTTGTTTTTGGGCGGGGAGGAGAGGAAGCTGAAGAACTGGCGAAAAATGAGCTTGCTTTTGAAGTCATCCCCGGTATCACTTCAGCCATAGCTGTACCAGCCTGTGCCGGGATTCCGGTCACACATCGTACATTAGCATCATCTTTCGCCGTTATCACCGGACATGAAGACCCTGCTAAGGTTGATTCAATGATACAATGGACGAAGCTGGCTACCGGCGTGGATACCCTTGTATTTCTTATGGGGATGCAAAACCTGTCCGAAATCGTAGCTAAACTTGTGGAGAATGGCAGGGCTATTGACACTCCCGTGGCTGTCATCAAAGATGGCACCAGACCTCAACAGAAGACGGTGGTAGGCACTTTAAGAGATATTGTAAACCGCGTGAAAGCGAACGGACTGAAACCTCCGGTTGTTATCGTGGTCGGCAAGGTGGTAAGGCTAAGAGAAACGATACGTTGGTTCGATAACCGGCCGCTCTTTGGTAAACGTATTCTGGTTACCAGAGCCAGACATCAGACAAGTACGCTGAGCAAGATGCTTTCCGAACGAGGTGCTCAACCAATAGAGCTACCGGCTATTGCTATACAGCCCGTTTCAGATACCACGGAATTCGACCACGCTATTTCAAATTTAACTCGGTACCAGTGGATAGTCTTCACCAGTGTGAACGGCGTTGAGGCAGTTTTCAAGCGATTGCATGCGTTAAAAGCTGACAGCCGTGCTCTCCATGGCCTGAAGATTGGCGCTATTGGACCGGCTACCGGTAAATCGCTGGAGCAGAGAGGAATAACGGCTGATTATTACCCTGCCGTTTATACCACGGAAGGTCTTATCACAGGATTCCAAAGCTTGAATATCGCCGGACAACGATTTCTGCTACCCCGAACGGATATTGCCGATGAAGAACTGGCTAAGGGGCTGACCGTACTGGGAGCTATTGTAAAGGAGATAACGGTTTACCGGACTTCACCCGACATCGAAGCTATCGCTAAAGCAAAAGATTTGCTTTTATCGAATCAGGTGGATGTTATCACTTTCACCAGTTCGTCAACGGTATCCAATCTGGTAACCGCTCTTGGCACTGACGATATACCAGATGGAGTCAAAATTGTGTGTATCGGGCCGAAAACGGCCGAGACCGCAATAAAAGCCGGACTTAAACCTGACATAGTAGCTAGTGAATACACTATTCCAGGTCTGGTAAATGCGATAGAAGAATATTTCAGAAAGGCGGCATGAAATGGTAGTCTTTCCCCAGTTGCGTTTGCGCCGGTTGCGCCGGACAGAAACTATACGTAGATTAGTACAGGAAACAAGAGTCGAAGCAAGTGACTTGGTCTATCCCCTCTTCGTGGAAGAGGGAAAGGCTATCAAACGAGAGATACCTTCTATGCCGGGTATCTTCCGTTTTTCTCCAGATCAGCTATCGGCGGAGGTTGAAGAAATAGCCAGACTGAAGATTCCCGCCATCATCCTCTTTGGCATTCCGGAACACAAGGATGAAGCTGCCTCAATGGCATATCATCCTGAAGGAATCGTTCAGCAAGCGATACGGACTATAAAGAAGTCGGTACCTGAGCTTTTAGTGATCACCGATGTTTGCCTCTGCGAATATACAAGTAACGGTCACTGTGGCATAGTATCGAATGGCTATGTAGACAATGACCGGACATTACCACTCCTGGCAAAGACGGCTCTTTCCCATGCAGAAGCGGGAGCCGATATGGTAGCTCCTTCCGATATGATGGACGGCAGGGTCAAGATAATAAGGGAGACGCTGGATAAAGCTGGTTACCAGAACATACCTATCTTGGCTTATTCGGCGAAATATGCGTCCGCGTTTTACGGCCCTTTTCGGGAGGCGGCGGAGTCCGCTCCACAGTTTGGCGACCGACGCTCTTATCAGATGGACCCGCCAAATGTGCGTGAGGCGTTAAGGGAAGTTGAGCAGGATATCAACGAAGGCGCTGACATGGTGATGATCAAGCCAGCGTTGCCTTACCTGGATGTCATAAGCCGTGTCCGCGCGACTTTCACTCATCCACTAGTCGCTTATAATGTTAGCGGTGAGTATTCAATGGTAAAGGCAGCAGCACAACAAGGCTGGCTGGATGAGAAACGTACTGTAATAGAAATTATCACGGCTATTAAAAGAGCGGGCGCTGACATAATAATCACGTACCATGCTAAGGATATTGCCCGCTGGACAGAATCGATGTTAGGAGAAACATGAATCAAGAACGTTCCAAAGAACTCTTCCTTAGAGCACAGCGCTATCTACCTGGTGGCGTTGACAGCCCGGTGCGTGCCTTTAAGGCAGTCGGTGGAACTCCCCCCTTCATCGTAAAGGGACAAGGATCAAGAATTTATGACGCCGATGGGAATGAATTCATCGACTATGTCTCATCCTGGGGACCACTGATTCTGGGACATTCTCATCCTCAGGTAGTCGAAGCGTTACAAAAGGCGGTGGAACGAGGAACGAGCTTCGGTGCTCCAACCGAACTGGAGATAATTCTGGCTGAAATGATTTCTGTTGCCATGCCGTCTATTGAAATGATTCGTTTTGTAAACTCAGGTACGGAAGCAACTATGTCGGCACTACGTCTAGCACGAGCCTATACGAAACGGGACATGATTATTAAATTCGCTGGCGGCTACCACGGCCATGCTGATGGGCTTCTCGTCAAAGCCGGCTCGGGTGTAGCTACCTTAGGTATACCTGATTCCCCGGGTGTCCCTTCTGGTTATACTCAGGATACACTAACAGCACAATACAATGACACCACAGCAGTGGAACAGCTTTTTGAACACCATTCTAAAGAAATTGCAGCTGTTATCGTCGAGCCGGTGGCGGCTAACATGGGAATAGTACTACCTCAACCTGTCTTCCTGGAAAATCTGCGCAGCCTGACCAGCCGGTACGGCTCACTTCTTATATTTGATGAAGTCATTACTGGCTTTCGCGTGGCGTACGGTGGTGCACAGGCTTTATATGGGATTACTCCTGACCTGACCTGCCTTGGAAAGATTATTGGTGGCGGATTGCCGGTGGGTGCTTATGGCGGCAGAAAAGAGGTTATGGAGATGATGGCTCCAGTAGGGACGGTATATCAAGCCGGAACGCTGTCAGGAAATCCCATAGCGATGACAGCGGGAATAGAGACGCTTAAATTGTTAAATCAGCCTGGAGTCTATGACCAGTTGGAAAGCAAAACAGTGAGCTTGGGAAAGGGGATAGCAGCAGGTGCGGCCAAAGCTGGCATCAATATATGTATTTCGCATATCGCCTCACTACTTACCATTTTTTTCTCAAGTGCCCCAGTTGTTGACTATGAATCAGCAAGAAAGTCAGATACAACGCGTTTTGGCAGGTTTTTCCATCGGCTGTTGGCGGAGGGCATATACTGGCCACCCTCTCAGTTTGAGACCGCTTTTATCTCTGTGGCCCATAGCGATGAGGATATTCAGCTTACGATTAGGGCGGTTGATAAAGCGCTTAACTCGATTTAAGTAATACTATTACCAACAAACGAACGAGAACAGTGGTTGTTCGGGTGACTATTACTAATATGAGACAGTCGGGAGGGCAGATAATAGCCGCGTTACAGGCTATTTTTTCGGCAGCTTTTCTCTGCTGTCAAGAAATATCG
Source organism: Dehalococcoidia bacterium UBA5629 (assembly GCA_002421445.1). Lineage (GTDB taxonomy): Bacteria > Chloroflexota > Dehalococcoidia > GIF9 > UBA5629 > UBA5629. The sequence goes on from DIKB01000071.1 coordinate 3,833, forward strand.
TCACCGGTCCGTCATTCAATATTTTCACCAGCATATGCTGTTGAAAATGTCCGGAGGCTACAGTGAGACCGATGGCACGCACACGTTCGATGAAGGCAGTACACAAAGGCTCAGCAATCGCAGGATCTGCGGCAGCGATAAAATTAGGGCGACGACCTTTATGCGTATCAGCTAGCAACGTAAACTGGCTCACAATCAACAAACTTCCCTTTACCGTTAAGACTGAATTATTGAATTTTCCCGACTCATCGGTAAAAATCCTCATGTTTACAACTTTTTCGACAAGATAATCTACATCTTGCATTGTATCGCGTAATTCGATACCCACGAAGACTACCAACCCGGGGCCGATCTC
>DIKB01000071.1:4333-9665 GCA_002421445.1 Dehalococcoidia bacterium UBA5629
GTGATAGATATGTGACGAAATCAATTAGGCGCTCCAAGCCTTCTAAAACAATGCAAGGCAAATAGACTTGCTGAAATGACTTGCTGATTAAGGAATTATATGCCATTATTCTCAATAACATGGACATAAATTTAAGAGGTTTAGAGATATGAACTTAAAAACAAAAAAGGCTACATTCAACTTACATACTGATACTCTTGATGCCTTGGATGAAGCGATGGCTCAAGGAATTGCACCCAGCAAGAATGCCCTGGTAGAACAAGCCCTGTTAAAAGAGCTTAAAGAATTGAGGCGACAGGCGAGAAAAGCTCTATGGCAGGAAGCGGCAAAAGACCCACTATTTCTGAAAGATATAGAGGAGGTTGAATCGGATTTTAGGTATTCAGATGCTGAAATTGCAGGGAGTATGGACTAATGATAGATTCCCAGTGGGCTATTATGGAGGCTAATCTTGACTCTGTAATAGGAGCAGAACAGAAAGGCATACGTCCAGTACTAATAGTTAGCAACGAAGAATACAATCAGGCCATACCGAATGTAACAATACTTCCACTAACTTCAACACAACGTCACTTGTATCCTTCTGAAATTCTTTTAAGCGAAGGAAAGGCGGGGCAGCCCTTGGAATCGATTATCATGGCTCACCAGATAAGGACAATTTCTAAGAAACGATTGGGAATAACTGTAGGACATCTGGATGACCTTCAGGTTCGACATAAAGTACTTAAGGCTATTAAAGAGCATTTGGATATAGACTAGCCTCAATTATCCACAGGTGGCAATACAGGTTCGGGCACAATCATTTATAGTCAATATATTAGGGAATTTCCAGTAATCATACTACCATTCAGGTAATTTCACTACCGTTTATGGGTCTTTCGGCAGGTGTGAAAATGTTATAAGCAATCAGATGAATTCTGTTATATTTCTGCAAGTGGTTGGTGGAGCTGAGGGGATTCGAACCCCTGACCTCCTGCATGCAAAGCAGGCGCTCTCCCACTAAGCTACAGCCCCCTGTGAGAACGACATTATACTAACAAATTGTTGCTGAGAACAACTGAAAGCATCAGGCTCAGATTTTGCCTTTAAACAATCGAGGAATATCGCTCGGCTTCTCTGCAACAGGTATGCCCGCCTTTTCAAATGCCTTGATTTTACTGGTTGCGGATCCGCTGTCACCCATAATAATAGCACCGGCATGCCCCATCTGCTTTTCAGACGGTGCCTGTCGTCCGGCAATATAGGCAATAACAGGTTTGGGATAATGAGTATCTTTAATGTATTGAGCAGCCATCTCTTCAGCATTACCACCGATCTCGCCGATCAGAACAACCGCACCGGTCTCAGTATCGTTTTTAAACAGCTCGAGGACACGAACATAATTCAACCCAATGATTGGATCGCCGCCAATGCCCACGCAGGTGCTCTGTCCCATTCCACTCTGGGTGATATCATGGGAAATCTCATATGTTAATGTCCCGCTACGCGAGATTATGCCAATGTTACCCGGGTGGAAAATGTGCGTCGGCATAATACCGATATGTGTCTTCGTCGACGGATTCATGATACCGGGACAGTTCGGCCCGATGATCACACATCCGGTTCTGTTTGCGATTGCAACTAACTCGATAGTATCCTTCTGCGGCACATGCTCGGTGATAATAACAAGTACTTTAATGCCCGCATTCATCGCATCCAGCGCTGCATCCCTGGCAAACCGTGCGGGAACAAAGATAATCGAAGTATTCGCCCCATGCTGCGCAACTGCATCTGCAGCCGAATTGTATACAGGAACGCCATTGACATTCTGTCCACCTTTCCCCGGTGTGACACCTGCAACAATTTTCGTTCCGTAGCGAAGCATCGCCTGCGTATGAAACATACCCTCGTTGCCGGTGATGCCGTGCACTATGACTTTTGTATTATCACCTACGATTATGCTCATTTATTCCACCTATAAGGTTATTACTCTGGCTATGGCTTCTTCCATGTTGGCATACGCAGTAATGCCAACTTCGCGTAACATCCTGTTGCCTTCCTCTTCATTTGTGCCCACCATTCTGACAGCAACAGGCTTCTTTTCGCTTGACGCATTCATACCTGCGATCACTCCTTGCGCAACGATATCGCATCTGGTAATTCCGCCCAGAATATTAACCAGAACCGCCTTTACTCCCGGCTTGGACATGACAAGCGTCACTGCATCTCTGATAACATCAACTTTAGCGCCGCCACCGATGTCGAGGAAATTCGTCGGCTTCCCGCCCATAATATTGACCACATCAACCGTCGCCATGGTAAGCCCTGCCCCATTCCCAATAATGCCGATATCACCATTGAGGTCTACATAGGCAAGCCCCAGTTTCCGCGCTTCTGCTTCCCTCGGGGTATCATCAATTCTATCCTCAACCCTGTCCTTAAATTCGACGTGGCGGAAAAGGGCATTGTCGTCGATGATCATCCGGGCATCGGCAGCAACATATGCACCTGACGGTAGTTTGACCAGCGGGTTCAATTCGACAAGCTCGGCATCATAACTAATTATGGCTTTATATAATGTACTGAGAATAGATGAAAGCATATCTCTATCAGCAGCAGGTATGTCCAACGACCGGACAAGCTTTTTTGCTTCAGCTTCATCAAAGCCTTTCTCAAAATCCACTATATGACGTACGATCTTCTCAGGTGACGTTTTAGCCACTTCTTCAATGTTTACTCCACCGCTCAACGATGCCAACACAACATAGGTTTGGCGCTGACGATCAATTGCTATTGACGTATACATTTGCTGGGCGATATCTATTTTCTCTTCCACAAGCAACGTATGCACCATAGCATCCTTGATCTTGCTTCCAATGAGTTTAGCAGCTATATTCTTTGCTTCTGCGACATTATCGGCAAACAAAACACCGCCGGCTTTTCCCCTCCCTGAAACCAGTACCTGAGCCTTCACTACCACCGGCTTGCCGATCCGTCCGGCGACCGCACCTGCTTCCTCAACAGTATGCGCCAGTTCTCCATCAGGGAAGGCAATACCAAACTGCTTTAAAATCCGTTTCGCTTCACATTCGAATAGTTTCATTTAATGTTTCACCTTGTCTATAAGTTCCTCTCAGCAAATACTTACTTATTTTTTCGTTACATGTTCCTTTATAAAGGCTGCGATAACATCTATAGAAGTACCTGGGCCGAAAATCTCGGCAATGCCCGCCTGCTTCAATGCAGGCCTATCTTTATCAGGTATAATGCCACCGGCGACAATAAGAATGTCTTTACCTCCCTTATCACGAATCGCCTGCACCGTCTTCGGAAAGAGCGTCATATGAGCGCCGGAAAGACAATCTATGCCGACAACATCCACGTCCTCCTGTATCGCCGCATCGGCAATCTGCTCCGGTGTAAGCCTTAAACCGAGATAGATGACCTCCATCCCGGCATCTCTCAACCCCTTCGCCACCACTTTTGCACCCCTATCGTGACCATCCAGGCCGGGTTTCGCTATTAAAACACGTGTTTTATTCATACGTTGCTCCCTTAATTTCACTTTATTTAGAGTATGTTCGGCTGCCGGTACTCTTTAAAGACCTCTCTGAACGTATCGCTGATCTCGCCGACAGTCGCATACGCCTTTACCGCTTCAATCAGTACAGGCATTACATTATCAGAACCCTTTGCCACATCCTGAACTCTTTTCAACGTAACGCGAACGCGCTGATTATCCCGTTCCGCCTTTAGTTTTCCCAGACCCGCAACCTGCTTCCTCTCCATCTCCTGACCAATCTCCATAAGCTCTTTATCAGTATCTTCTTTCACGGTAAATTTATTGACACCAACCACAACCTGCTCTCCAGAATCCACCGCATTCTGATAATCATAGGCGGATGTTGCAATCTCCTGCTGAATATAGCCGGCCTCTATCGCTTTCAGCGCACCACCCATTTTATCAACCTCAGCGATATAATATTCCGCTTTCTTCTCAATTTCACTGGTTAACTTCTCCAGATAATAGGAACCTCCCAGAGGGTCAACCGTATCGGCAACGCCGCTCTCATAGGCAATAATCTGTTGTGTCCTCAATGCCATTTGCACCGCGTCTTCAGTTGGCAAGGCAAGAGCTTCATCATAGGAATTTGTATGCAGAGACTGACAGCCACCAAGCACGGCGGCGAGAGCCTGCAATGTCACTCGCACAACATTGTTCAACGGCTGTTGTGCCGTCAATGTGAATCCATCCGTCTGTACGTGGAATCGCAACATCTGGGATCTTGGATTATCGGATCCAAAACGCTGCTTCACTATTTTCGCCCATAAACGACGTGCTGCTCGAAACTTCGCCACCTCTTCGATCAAATTATTGTTGGCAGCAAAGAAGAATGAAAACCGCGGGGCGAAAGAATCGACGGCCATGCCCCTCTTTATCATGGCATTCACATAAGCAATACCGTCAGCCATGACAAATCCGACTTCCTGTGCTGCTGTAGCTCCGGCTTCCCTCATATGGTATGCACTGATACTAATCGAGTTCCACTCGGGAAGATTGTTCGCACAATATGCACAAACGTCGGTCACCAGACGCATCGATGGCTGAGGACCGAATATATAGGTGTTACGGGCGATATACTCTTTTAAAATATCGTTTTGAACTGTGCCCTGAAGCTTACTGACATCAGCTCCCTGTTTCTCTGCAGCAGCAATGTACATTGCCAATAGAATCGACGCTGTGGCGTTAATCGTCATCGATGTGCTGATTTCGCCCATAGGCAACCCGGCCCATAACCGTTCCATATCATCGAGAGAATCGACAGCAACACCGCATTTACCCACCTCACCCGCTGCCAGAGGATGATCGGAATCATATCCTTCCTGTGTCGGTAGATGAAATGCAACACTGAACCCCGTTTGTCCCTGTTTATACAGATATTTGTACCGCTGATTGGTCTCCTCAACGGTTCCGAAACCCGCATACTGACGCATCGTCCACAGTCTACCGCGATAACCTGTTCGCATGACATGGCGGGTAAAAGGATACTCCCCAGGTACACCGATATCTTCAGGTTTCACATCCTTAATATCATCCTGGGTATACACACGTTTGACAGAGAATCCATCAACAGTAGTCTTAAATTCCGTTTTTCTTTCGCTTGCTTTTGCTGCTGGCTTGTCTGACATTGTTACTTTATCCTCCTATATTGGAAATCAGCGCACCGGCGCCGCCGATCGCTGCGAAATAAACACCTTTATACTTCTTTATAGCATCCTTTACCGGCTGTTTACGGTTACCTTTGCCAATCATCCCGATCAACCCTTCAGCCATCAATCGTGGAGCGTAAGC
>DIKB01000096.1 GCA_002421445.1 Dehalococcoidia bacterium UBA5629
TGGCTCTCCGGTGATAGCACCGGTGCGGAACTGTCTTTATCAGCCATGTCTCATCCGTTTCACTCCCAGTACCAGTCAACGCAATTTTTGCTCACCACTTCATGTGGCTTCGCAAGTTAGCGTAAAATTCTTACTCGGACACACTCCTAGTAGTAGACGGGAAAGAAATTCATGTTTTTAAACCTCTAAAATGGCATGAATATGTCTGGAGTGGCTTGCCAGTTCTTCTCGTTTTCATAGGTGGCGCGATCGGAGGTGCTCTTGGTGCTATCGGTTTCATGCTAAATATCCGTGTTTTCCGCTCTTCTATGAATCGATTTTTGAAGTATATCCTTACGGCAGTTGTAACGATGTTGGCGATAGTCATTTACATTGTGGGTGCGATAATATTACATGTTATATTGCAAGCAGTCTGGCCTCGCTAGTAGCTCTGCTAAGATTTGACAATAAGTGCTCACAAAAATAGGGAAATGTTAGATATAACTATCCGATTTCTATCCTACGTCAGAATATTTTAGGGCATCCTTTTTTTATTAGCTGTGATGTTAGTTTTACAGGGCATTCAGTTTTTACCGTTTCTAAGGTATATTCCAACGGAGCCATATTTCGTAACGCGCTGTGGGGCCGCTTCGCTCAGTAACCAGTCTATAGCGACAGTACAACTTCGATATGTTCTTCGAACTACTCAGTGGACATCTGATACACCTTTGTTTATGGTGGCAGTGGCAACTCAAAAATCAAATCGCTAGACTCTAATCATTCAAGGATGTATACTCTTCATAAATGAGGAATGAGTAAATGAAATTTAGAATAGTTGTAGAATATGATCCTGAGACCACAAGTTATGCGGCATACTGTCCTGAATTACCTGGTTGCTGCAGTGCCGGCGATACGGAAAAAGAAGCTGTTGAAAATGCGAAAGAAGCAATTACTCTCTATCTTGAACCCAATCCAGTTAAATTAAGTCCTAATGACAAGATATTTGAGATTGAAGTGCCAGTCTAATGGCCGGCAAAATACCCCGACTAACGGCTTTCGAAGTTACAAAAATACTTGAACACTATAGTTTTACCCTGATATCCCAACATGGCAGCCATCAAAAATGGCGAAATACCCAAACCGGCAAGCAGGTTATAGTTCCCAATCATAAAGGTAAACAGTTGCCGCTGGGTACATTAAGGAGCATTATTGAGGGAAGTGGAGTCGATGTGGCACTGTTCCACTCTTAGTGTTCAAGTATCCATGGGATCAGTATACTTCGACCTCCGCACTTTCGAGGTAAATTTAACAGAGTTTGAGAGAATTATTATATCCATGATATAGTGAAACGCGCTCTGAGAAACGCGCTCTGAGTATTGACACAAGGCGAATTGTTTATTATCCTAACCACAATAGAAAATGGAAAAAGCCCGTAAAGTCTGGATAATTCTAAGCGCGCTGCTGGTGTTGGTCACAGCCGTAGCCATCTTATATTTCGTGCCGCCGGAATCTTTCTGGGTGGCCCTGGGCTTGGCTATTGCTATGGTGGGTTACTATGTCCTTGTTCTTGTTATCAGAGGACAGAGCGTCAGGGAAAAAACCCCAAAACCATGGCATAGCATTTTCTCACTGTTCTCCTATTTTCTTATCCTGTCTATCATTTTTGGCGTTCTCTTCTTCTACGTGGTTAGTTCCGCTATGGAACTCGTGTTGATGGTGGCGATTGTATTCGTCCTCGTCATGAATTTGATTACCGTGCCTCTCGCTATTATTCACAAATTCAAGGAGGGCCGGACATTAAATACAGATCTCAAAGAATATCCGTCGATTTCGGTTATTGTACCCGCTTTTAATGAAGAGAAAGTCATCGCACGGACACTCGAAAATCTTATAGAAGCCCACTATCCGAATAAAGAAATCATTGTCGTTGATGATGGGTCGTCAGACAGCACCTACGAGGTGGCCAGCCGATATGTGAATAGGGGCGTCAAGGTTATTCATCGGGAGAACGGCGGTAAATTTGCGGCATTGAATGTGGGGCTTTGCTACGCTCAGGGGGAGATCGTTATTACCGTTGATGCCGATACTCTGGTGGCGAGGACTGCGCTGCTTGAGATAGTGAAGAGTTTCACTGATCCGGATATCGGTGGCGTTGCCGGCAATCTGAAGGTGTTCAACCGTCATAAGTTTCTCACTAAACTCCAGTCTCTGGAATATCTAACTCAACTTGAAATCGTCAGACGCGCTTTCGATAATTTCGGCACGGTGACCGTTGCCCCGGGTGCATTCAGCGCTTTCAGAAAGGTGGCGGTGGCGGAGGCCGGCAATTACGATCCCGATCGTCTGCTGGAGGATTTCGATCTTACCATTAAATTGCAGAAGGCTCATAGATTCCTGTGTGGAGATTCAGACGCGCTGGCTTATACCGAGGCTCCGGAGACATTTCGCGATGTGTATAAGCAACGGTTAGGCTGGTACCGCGGCGATTTTCAAAATTTCTGGAAACATCGCGATGTTTTCATTAATTCTAAATTCGGTTTCATGCATTCGCTCACCCTTCCCTATATGCTTATATCGATGACTCTTGTGCCTCTGGCAGGGATCGTCGTTATCGCTTCCAGCATAATGATGCTTCTGGCGGGTGACTGGCAGACAGTGCTCTTCGCATTTATACTCTTCGCCTTTCTTCAATTGGCTGTATCGATACTCGCGATATTGATTGGCAAAGATGATTTGAAATTGTGCATTTATGCACCGTTTTACATAGTCGGGTATAAACAAATTCTGGATTTCATCATGATCAAAGCCCTGATTGATATCATTCTGAGCGGTGGACAGTATCTGAAACGTGAGCGTGTACAACGGTATGGCTTCGATGAAACTGAAAAGCACCCTGCCCATGAATCCCATGAGATGGAACCATCTCGTAAATAATATCTGAACAAGGAGAGATCACCTCATGATCACCCGGATGTCTGCTGCCGAGATTAAAGATGCTGCCCTGGCCGGGAAAATTAGAATCGCTGTTGTCGGCCTCGGTCAGGTAGGTCTTCCTGCGGCTCTTTATTTCGCCCGCGCCGGATGCTCGGTCATCGGTGTTGATGTTGACGAGCATCGGGTGAAGGAGATGAAGAAGGGTGTCTGTCCGATAAATACCCCTGCTGTGGTTGAGATGTTCGGTCAACTTTACAATTCGGGAAAAATGGAGTTTATGTCCGATACTGCGCAGGCAGTGAAGGAAAGTCAGGTACAGATCTTTTGCCTCCCGACCCCGCTCCGCAGTGATACGAAAATGCCTGATATCGACGCGATTACCACAGCGGCTAATGCCGTTGGTAAGGCTATGCAGAAGTGCGGATTGATTATTCTGGAAAGCTCGGTGTATCCCGGTGTGACGACTACCGTTTTGAAGCCTGCACTGGAGAAAGCATCCGGTATGAAAGCGGGCGTTGATTTCGGCTTGGCATATTGCTTCGAGCGGATCGATCCCGGCAATGCCTCGCATCGGATCGATAATACCCCCAAGGTTGTCGGCGGTGTTACTCCAGAGAGCGCTAAAGCTGCTGCAGCGATATACAGCCTTATCGTGAAAGCGCAGATCGTTGAGGTGAGCTCCTGCGAGACGGCCGAACTGGTAAAACTTACGGAGAATATTTTCCGTGATATCAACATCGCTTTCATCAATGACATAGCGATACTTTGCTCGAAGCTGGGCGTCGATGTGCTGGAGGTGCTTGAGGCTGCATCAACGAAGTGGAGCTTTACTCCTCATATCCCCGGTGCCGGCGTTGGAGGGACGTGTATACCGGTTAATCCCTATTACCTGATGAAATGCGCCAGAGATGTGGGGGTAATATTGGGTACGGTGGAACAGGCGAGAAAGACGAATGAGGCGATGCCTCATTATATGGCGCATCTGGTGGAGGAGGCATTAGGGGAAATAGGCACATCTATCAACAAAGCGAAAATCTGTGTTATGGGGACTGCGTATAAACCTGATATCGATGATCGGCGTGGCTCACCAGGTGAAGATGTAGCCTTTGTGTTGCAGAAGCTGGGTGCACAGGTTGTTTGCTATGATCCCGTTGTCAGTTCGGCAGCATCGGGTTTGACGTTTGAGAGATCGCTGGATAAGGCGGTCAAGGATGCAGATTGTCTGGTTATTACTACGGATCATACTGCATTCAAATCTCTTGATCTTAAAGCTATTGCAAAGCTGGCGCATAAGCCGTTTGCCGTCGTTGATGGCAAGCATGTGCTGGTGCCTCGTGACGTGAAAGCCCTCGGCATTACTTATCGCGGGCTCGGCAGATCGGCAAACAGCGAAAAGAATATCTGGAATCTGAAATTGAGAGGATAACATGGCAGCTTTACAAGAGGCGATCGGAAAATTTAAAGGGCTGAGCATCGCTATTACCGGCGGGGCTGGCTTTATCGGTTCCCATCTGACGGAGAAGCTGCTTGATACCGGGGCAAGGGTAGCCGTCATCGATACTTTTTTGCGTGGAAGCAAGATCGAACATTTGCGCGATCGAAAGGAATTCACGGTTCATAATGCCGATGTGAGAGATGCAGATGCAATGGATCGTATCCTCAATGGTACGGATATCGTCTACCATCTTGCCGCTGTGGTCGGTGTGGAGGAAACGCAACTCGCTCCCTATGAAGTGCTCGATGTCGAGATCAGAGGCACCGAAAATGTGCTTAACGCGGCGGTAAAAAACAGAACAAAAAAGATTGTCTTCGGCTCGTCATCGGAGGTCTATGGCGATACAAAGGAAGCTATGCAGGAAGACGCCCGCATGGCGCCGAAGTCGACGTATGCAGTGACCAAGCTGGTTGGAGAGGAATACTGCAAGGCCTTTAAACATAAGTTCGGGCTTGATTATACTACCCTTCGCTATTTTAACGTGTATGGTCCCAGACAGGATGAACGCTTTGTCATCTCCCGATTTATACGTAAGGCAAAAGCTAATGAAACGATCTCTATTTATGGAACCGGTAAACAGACCAGGGATTTTACCCATGTCGATGATGCCGTAAACCTGACCATGCTGGCATCGATACTGGATGAAGGGAATTGCCAGGTTTTCAACCTTGGTACCGGTAAATCAACGTCTATTAATGAGCTTGCCCTGTTGATATTGAAGACGCTGGATCGTAAAACTCTTAAACCGGTCTACGTGGAGTACGATAAAACGCGCCCTGTTGAAATTGAGATATTCAACCGCACTGCCGATGTTACCCGTGCAACGAGGCTGCTTCAGTATAAGACAGCCATCAAGCTGGAGGCGGGTATCAAAGAACTCTGCAGTCTGATGTGACCTCCCTGCCTGTTTCAGGGACAGAACATATCGTATCTATTTGTCTCCTTTTGTTTGAACCTGCCCTGTTCTCCACTCATACCATGACTGGAATGTTATGATCGGCCCGAAGATATGCTTATGGTCGATTATGTATTTGACTATTTTATCCAGTTTTTTCAGCTTTACGGGATCGGGTTTACTGTAGTTATCAACGAATGCCTGTGGATGAAGATAGATCACTGCAATATTCAGTGTACTTTTCAATGAATAGGTAATAGATTCATACAGGTTATCATCGGGATCCTCCAATGTCAGTATGTCGCCGAATTTGCAGTGGAGGGAATCCCAATCGCTGATACTGCCGAATGCCGGCAGTCTGTACATCCCATTTGCGTCAGGCCTTCCGTAAAAATCCACAGGCACAGTGGCGGAGGGATGTTCCTCTATGAGCTCCTGTGCGCTGAAGATTTTGAATCCGGCATCCTGAACGGCTCTGTATCCATCGATGTTGAAAAAGTCATTAGGGATGGTGAA
>DIKB01000060.1 GCA_002421445.1 Dehalococcoidia bacterium UBA5629
CGATCCTCACCAGATCATTGAAGGCATAATCATTGCCGGTCATGCCATCGATGCGCACAAAGGTTTCATCTATGTACGATCGGAATACCCGCTCGCAGTCAAGCGTCTGCGGACAGCCCTGGAACAGGCAGAAACGCTCGGCATCGTAGGGAACAACGTAATGAATACCGGTTTTGAATTCAACATTGAGATCGTAGAAGGAGCTGGAGCATTTGTTTCCGGTGAAGAAACCGCCCTGATGCTGGCACTTGAAGGTAAACGCTCCATGCCCATGCACCGGCCACCATTCCCTTCCGAATATGGGATCTGGGGAGCGCCTACACTGATAGATAACATCAAGACTTTTGCAAACATCACCGTCATTTTCAGGAAAGGATCGACCTGGTTTTCCAGCATCGGCACGTCAGGCAGCAAAGGTACCGCACTATTCTCGCTCGCCGGCAAAATCGTGAACGGAGGGCTTGCTGAAGTCCCCATGGGCACCACTATCCGCCGGCTTATCTTCGATATCGGCGGAGGCATGAAAAACGGCAAAAGCTGTAAGGCAGTACAGATCGGCGGTCCCTCAGGAGGCTGCCTTCCCCTCTCTTTATTCGATACGCCGATCGATTTCGATTCCCTGCACGAATCAGGCTCCATTATGGGATCAGGCGGACTCATTGCCATGGATGAGGATAATTGTATGGTGGATGCCGCCAGATTTTTCCTCGATTTCACGCAGAAGGAATCATGCGGCAAATGCACCCCTTGCCGTATCGGCACGAAGCAACTGCTTATGATCCTTGAGGATATTACTAAAGGAAACGGCAAAATTGACGATCTCAAACTGTTATCGGAATTATCAGCGGATATCAATGATAGCTCGCTGTGCAATCTTGGACGCACCGCACCGAACCCGGTGCTAACCACTATTCGTTATTTTCGTGAGGAATATAAAGCACATATTCGGGAAAAGCGATGTCCAGCGAGAGTTTGCAAGGACCTCATTGCGTACTATATTCTGCCCGATAAATGTCATCGAGGCTGCGAACATTGCGTTCTCAATTGCCCCAGCGAAGCTATCTGGACAGACGAGAAAGGGATCAAAGTCATTGAACAATCGAAGTGTATCAAATGCAGCAGTTGTGAGCTCGTTTGTCCGTCAGAGTATAATGCGGTTATCCGGTTATCGCCGGTTAGTTTGCTGCCAACACAAGGGGAACGTCCGCAACAGAAAAAGGAGATAATGTCATGACCATAACGATTGCCGTTGCCGGCAAAGGCGGCGTCGGTAAAACCGTTATTTCATCATTACTCATCGACACCCTGTCAAAAAAGGGAGTCGTCCTCGCCATCGATGCCGACCCCAGCACCAACCTGAATAACGCTCTTGGGCTTCCTCTCGGCACCACCGTTGGTAAAGCGCGGGAGGAGTTGACCGAAGATATCACCAGGGGACGGCTATCACCCGCAGTATCCAAGCAGGAGGTGTTGGACAGCCGAATACGAGCAGCGCTTGTGGAATCCAGAAAAATAGACCTCCTCGCCATGGGACGTCCTGAAGGTCCGGGATGCTACTGTGCTGCAAACAATATGTTGCGCGCATCCATCGACCGTATCGCCAAAAATTATGACTACGTTGTTATCGATAGCGAAGCAGGCATGGAACATATCAGCCGCCAGACAACCAGAGATATCGACTTTCTGCTCACTATCTCAGATCCCACCATCCGTGGTATTACCGCCGCCGCCCGCATGAAAGACCTGATAAAAGAGATGAGGGCAAAGGCAGGAAAGGTCTATTTTGTGATCAACCGGGTCAAGGGCGATCTGTCCCCCGAGCTTAAACAGGCAGTAGCCGATTTCGGACTCGATCTCATCACCATCATCCCCGAAGATCCCAACCTTGAGGAACTAGAAACAAAGGGAAAACCGATCACCGGTCTCCCTGAGATTTCTCCTCTCCGTTCCGGAGTAAATCAAATACTGGACCATCTGAAAATATCAACAACAGGATAATGCCGGCATGAAAAACAAAGAATATGTGAGTCTGGGACAAATCGAAGGCGCAATCAGTCCTCACAGCAGGCAACTTAATAGAGCACTCGATGCACGTAAAGAGGCATTGGATTATGTAAACAATCCGGCAGAACTTGCAGCCTACATCGGTGGTGCATTGGAAACCATGGGGTTGAGAGAGGAGTGGGCTATAACCAAGGAATTATTCCCGGCTGTTATGGTACATTTTGTCTATTTCAAAGGAGATAGCGAATTCCCCAACAATTTAAGAGTGTTTTATTCAGGGGATAGGCTTAAGTTGATCTCAGGCGACGATCTGGCAACCATCACTATAGCCTGCGCCACCCACATGCTGCGATACGTACGAGAATCGAATCCTGATAAAAGACTTCCTGAAGTTTGCTACCGTGTATAACGCGAGCCTTCACTAACATCCGGCAGTATTAGCGGATACGAGACACCAGTATTTTTGCGAGAGTCTCAAGCGCATGATAATCCGAGATGAACCCGAGATGAACCCAGGCATTGTTCTTTAAAAAACGGATACCGAACCTGTCCGATTCATCGTCTGTTGTAGCTTTGCTGATCATGAGATACGCCCGCACATCGCCAATCGAATACAACGTTTGATTATTCTGTTTATATTGAGGTTCTATTTCATAGTATTTCCGTTCCGCCCCACCGCCACCTGACGTGGGATAAACATATACTGTGTTGGTCAGAGTCTCCTTCCCCTTCACAAAATTGATCGTATACGCTGAAACTGTATCCTCCACCTGAGTCGCCGCAGCGGAAGAGAAGGTAAAATTATAAAATCGCACATCATCTCTGGTCAGCGCTATCTTTGCAGCGTTAACATTGCCGACGACATTGACTGTCACAGTCGATGACACCGTCCCTGCATCATTCGTCGCCGTCAGTGTATACATCGTCGTTACCTTTGGCGCTACTTTCCGATCACCAACGCCCGATGCTTCGCCGACACCCTGATCTATTGAGATGTTCTGAACGCCGCTTACCTCCCATCTCAGCATTGCCATGTCATCAATGCCTATCTCCATTGGATCTGCAGTAAAATTCTTGATCACAGGAGGCTGCGTTACCACAGACGTTGCAGGCGGCTTAGCGGTTGGTTTTGAAGAAGAAGCTGGAGCTATACAACTTAACATCAGAACTCCAAACACGATGAGAACAAGTAAGACCGTAATAATTCGATTTGTATCTTTCATTGAAGCACAAAACCAGATCAATCAGTGTCCCAATTATACACCGAAGCCAGCAGTGCTTGAAAGAGCTAAAATATCGTGCTAACTGTTTCTGTAGCGGCCGATAGCTAACACGGCATTGTGTCCACCGAAGCCAAAGGAATTCGATATTGCCAGATGCACATCCTGAGACCGTGCTTTATTCGGCACGTAATCGAGATCGCACGCAGTATCCGGATTTTCCAGATTGATGGTGGGATGAATCACCCCTTTATTGATCGTTTCACAGCAAACGACCGCCTCAATCGCACCGGCAGCACCCAGCATATGACCAACCATCGATTTGCTCGAACTAATGGGTATCTTATACGCCTGCTCGCCAAAGACCCGTTTGATCACTTTCGTTTCAGTAGAATCATTCAACGGTGTCGAAGTTCCATGTGCGTTGATATAACCAACCTGTGTACGATCTATGCCTGTTAGCGCCAGTTCGATCGCCTTGCCAGCCGCTTCACCGCTCTGTGCCGGTTGTGTAATATGATAAGCATCGGACGTCGCTCCATATCCAACGATCTCAGCGAGAATAGTTGCGCCGCGGGATAAGGCATAATCAAGATTCTCCAGAACCATGACAGCAGAGCCTTCTCCTACGACGAAACCATCCCGTTTCGCATCAAACGGTCTTGACGCTTTTTGCGGGTCCGGATTTTTTGACAGTGCTCCCGCTTGCACAAACCCGGCAACTCCCAGCGGCATAATGCCGGCATCGGCTCCTCCGGCAATCATAGCTCTATAATCCCCATATTTGATCATCCGATATGCCATGCCAATCGAATCGGTTCCGGTAGCGCAGGCCGTGATCATACAATAATTCGCCCCCATGATGCCTGTCTTAATTGATACGCGGCTGGCAGCATTATCGGCAATCATCATAGGCACCGTGTACGGGCTGACTTTGCCCGGACCTTTTTCCTTAATAACGCCCATCTGCGCTGAACTGGTAGTCATTCCGCCGATACCGCTGCCGATAAGGATACCGGTATCCCATTTATTGCTATCATCGATTTTCAGCTTTGACATTTCGAATGCCTGCAGGCTGGCAGCCATCGCTAACTGTGCGAAACGATCGGAATAACGCGCTGATACAGGATCAATGAAATCAGTAGCATTGAAGTTCTTTACTTCAGCAGCGATCTTAACTGCATAAAGGGAAGCATCAAACAATGTAATATAGCCTATACCGGACTTTCCGGATACCATTGCTTCCCATGTCTCTGCAATGCTGAGACCAAGCGGTGTGATCGCTCCGTATCCAGTTATAACGACACGATTATGCATTACATCCCCCTACAAATAAAACACCAGCACTCATCATGATCCCGTATATTTTTTAAATGCCAGTGTACCATTGATGCCGCCAAAACCAAAAGAGTTAGACAGGGCAACCGTCACCCTACCTTTTCTTGCATTGTTCGGCACATAATCCAGATCGCACTCAGGATCCGCAACCTCCAGATTAATCGTCGGCGGTATAATATCATCTCTTATAGTCAGCAGGGTAAATATCGCTTCCACAGCACCGGCGGCACCGCACATATGCCCGATCATAGACTTATTTGAACTGATCGCCACTTTCCTTGCATGATCCCCAAGCGCTTTCTTAATCGCCTTCGTTTCAGATACATCATTCAGCACCGTCGCTGTCCCATGGGCATTGATATAGTCCACATCGGCAGGAGATATTCCGGCATTCTGAAGTGCCAGCTTAATACACAGCGCTTGAACCTCGCCACCTGGCGATGGAGAAGTAATATGATGCGCATCGCAATTATTGCCATAGCCGATAACCTCGCCGTAAATCCTGGCTCCGCGCTTTATCGCACTCTCCAGAGATTCAAGGATGACAACACCGCTACCCTCACCAAAAACAAACCCGTCACGATCTGCATCGAACGGCCTGCTCGCCTTCGTCGGCTCAGCATTCCGTTTTGAACTCAAAGCACCGAGGATATCAGTGGAAGCAACACAGGTCGGGATCAATCCGGCCTCCGAGCCTCCTGCAATCATGATATCGGCTTCATCCCATTGGATCATGCGAAACGCAATCCCGATAGCGTTTGTTCCTGCTGCACAGGCCTCCATGACACAATGATTAGGGCCTTTTGCTCCAAACCTGATAGCAATCGTGCCTGCAGCCAGGTTCCCCGAAATATTAATAACGAAGAACGGCGGTACTTTCCTCAAATTATTCTGCGTCACAAACGTATGTGAATACTCAAAAAATGTGCCCGCTCCGAACGCAGTCCCGATAACAACGCCTGTGCGATATTTATCGTGTTTAGCTGACTCCAGTCCCGAATCCTTCATCGCCATCACCGCTGAAGCCATCGCATATTGAATAAACGGATCGAAATGCCTGATGAAATTTTGATCCATGAAATCCAGCGGGTTAAAATTTTTCACCTCGCCTGCGAGTTGACATTTAAGGGATGAGGCGTCAAACCGGGTAATCGGACCGATACCGGATACACCGTCACACAGTGACGGCCAATTTTGATCGACTCCCGTTCCGAGAGGGGTAACCATACCTAAACCGGTAACTACAACACGTCGTTTCAATACATTCTCCTGAAATGAAGGTTTCTGCAAAAAAGAGTCGCCGGTATCGGCGATGATGAAGTATTTGCTATGAACATCTCAATTGTTATATGCGTATCAATTCAAATAAAAGCGCTGATATTATCGCTAAATGCAGCGTAGCTGTCAAATCATGCATACATAATACTACAGCAATATTCAGGCTAATATACTATATCCACACTCATAACATCAATAAACTAAACATAATGTTCGACCAGATGAGGCATTTATGCGATAAAATGTTCGATAGACGTGTAGTTACACTTTACAAAGAGGGTATTTACGGCTAAAATGAACGTGCTTTTGCGGGAGTAACTCAGTGGTAGAGTGCCTGCCTTCCAAGTAGGTCGTCGCGGGTTCGAATCCCGTCTCCCGCTCCAAATAGCTTAAAAATCGGCTTAATTTGGCCGATTTTTAAGTTTCCAGGCCTCTTGCCATAAAAGCAGGCTTCGCAAATAGGAGATATTTTCAATGTAAACTATGAAATTCGACGGTCTACCTATGAACAATTATCTGCAGAAAATTGCCATTTACTTGCCTGAAAGCAAATTCTTTATTTCCTAACGAGCCACCAACTGGTTGTCACTGCTTCAATAAAATGATATCCTTTCAATTGTTGAGAGGTAGATACATCATGAAGATAAAGGATTTAATCTTTAAGGAAATCGAAAAGGTTCCCGAACAGCATCTTCCTGAGGTACTGGATTTCATTCGCTCACTGGAAGAAGGCAAGATATTTAAAGAGAAAATAGGTATAGCTATTGCCAGTGA
>DIKB01000050.1 GCA_002421445.1 Dehalococcoidia bacterium UBA5629
CGAAAGGTCTCAGGTAGCATTACGAACTGGATTCTAATTTGCAATCAGCATAGAAAGTAACAAGAGATTTCTCGATTACACTCGAAATGACCTAAGAGTGAATAGCCCGGAATGACGAAATCCGAAGAAGCTGCTCTTATTTCTTGAGCTTCTTAATCACTGCATCGGCAACCTGAGATGTACCGGCTGCGGGCTGATTTCTATCGGGCTTCAGATCGTACGTAACATCTTTGCCTTCGGCAATGACATCTGCGATGGCTTTTTCCATTCTATCTGCGGCTTCAATCTCTTTAAGATAACGGAGCATCATAACGCCGGACAGCATCATGGCCATGGGATTAACCTTATTTTGCCCGGTGTATTTCGGTGCGCTTCCGTGGGATGGCTCAAACAACGCCATATCGGTGCCGATATTTGCTCCGGGAGCTAATCCCAGACCGCCCACCAGCCCTGCACAGAGATCGGAGACAATATCCCCGTACAGATTCGGCAATACCAGTACGTCGAATTTCTGCGGAGTTTTGACCAGGTGCATGCAGATGGCATCGGCAAGGACGTCCTCAAACTCGATGTCAGGGTAGTTTTTAGCCACCTCGCGTGCCACCGACAGGAACAGCCCATCCGAGAATTTAAGAATATTTGCTTTATGGATGGCGCTGACTTTCTTGCGTTTGTTGGTTCGGGCGTACTCAAAGGCATATTGTACAATTCTTCGCGATCCCGTTTCGGAAATTGCCTTGATGCTATATCCCGAATCCTCTCTCACGTCCATCTTCGCATTGGTCTTAATAAATTGTCGCAGATCTTCGGCTTCTTTTGTCCCCCTGGCAAATTCAATGCCGGCATAGAGGTCTTCCGTGTTTTCCCTGATAATATGAATATCAACATTGCTGAATGGTGTTGGTGCACCGCGATATGTCTTGCAGGGACGCAGACAGGCATACAGATCGAGTCTTTTTCTGAGCGCCACATTGACGCTTCTGAATCCGGTCCCAATTGGTGTGGTCACCGGTCCTTTGATCGCTACTTTATTTTTCCTGATGGAGTCAAGCACTTTGTCAGGCAGCGGCGTGCCGAATTTATCCTGAGCTTCCTTGCCGATTATTTCTATCGTCCAATCGAATTTAACGCCGGTGGCTTCAAGCACTCGACATGTAGCTTCCGAGATCTCCGGGCCGATACCATCACCGGGTAATAGAGTTACTTTATATGTTCCCATCTGGTCTTACCTCTTGATTAGAGTTTGAAATCACCGTATTTGTTGATGTAAGGGATAAGGCCGCCTTCGTTCAGGATATTGAGCATGACCTGCGGTATTTTACCGAAGGTAAGCTGAGTATTCGTTGTCAGATTTGTTACGATGCCGCGAGACAGATTGATCTCCAGTTCGTCCCCGGAGGTGATTTTATCGGTATCGCAAATGAGGACGGGCATACCCTGATTAATCGCATTGCGGAAAAAGATACGGGCGACGGATTTTGCCAGAATGGCACTGACGCCTGACATTTTGATGACGAGAGGGGCATGTTCACGGCTTGAGCCGAGGCCGAAATTATTGCCGGCGACGATGAAATCACCTTTGTTAACTTTCTGGGGAAACGAAGGGTCTGCATCCTCCATCGCATGTTTCGCCAATTCCGGCAGGTTGCTTCTGAGATGCGCATATCTACCGGGGATAATATGATCGGTGGAGATGTTATCACCGAATTTGAAGGCGCGTCCTTTCAGAATAACATCAGCCATTATTTTACTTTCCTCGGGTCGGTTATTTCGCCGGTTATCGCTGAGGCGGCCGCAGTTGCCGGACTTGCCAGATATACTGAAGCCTCAGGGTTTCCCATGCGTCCCTTGAAGTTGCGGTTGGCGGTCGACAGACAGGATTCTCCATCGGCAAGGACTCCCTGATGGAGACCAAGA
Organism: Dehalococcoidia bacterium UBA5629; assembly: GCA_002421445.1. Classification (GTDB taxonomy): domain Bacteria; phylum Chloroflexota; class Dehalococcoidia; order GIF9; family UBA5629; genus UBA5629. Next base: position 1,918 of record DIKB01000050.1, read on the forward strand.
CAGGCGGCGCATCCCGGCGGTACTATGGTGCCGCCGGCATTGATCAATATATCTATATATCCCTTCTTTATTGCCATGCTGAGCACATTGCGTGATGCCGGGGCAACGATTAAACGTACGTTTGGATGGATAGTCTTATCCTTTAAAATTCGAGCTGCAATTGCCATATCCTCGAGTCTTCCATTGGTACAGGTGCCGATGAATACCTGCTGTATCTTCGTTCCTTCAAGAGTGCGGGCCGGAGCCACATTGTCCACTGTGTGAGGCATGGATACCATCGGCTCAAGAGCAGAGGCATCGATTTTAATGATCTTTTCATATTTCGCCCCGTCATCGGCATGCAGTTCCTTGAATTTGTCTCCCCTGCCCTGTTTTTCCAGATGTTTTCTGGTGATATTGTCACTGGGGAAGATGCCGACTTTAGCGCCGGCTTCAACAGCCATGTTGGCAATAGTGAGGCGCTGAGACATCGGCATTTTTGAAACCGCATCGCCGCTGAATTCCAGCGCTTTATAGGTTGCGCCATCGGCGCCGATCCTGCCGATAAGGTACAGGATAAGGTCTTTGGAATCTACCTTCTCAGAAAATTTCCCGGTGATCTCAATTTTGAAGGTTTCCGGTACGCGGAACCATGTCTTTCCGAGAGCGAAGGCGACGGCAATATCGCTTGATCCCATACCGGTGGCAAAGGCGCCGACTGCGCCGGCAGTGACTGTATGAGAATCTGCGCCGACGATGATATCGCCGGGGTTGGCCAGTAGCTCGGCGACCAGTTGATGACACACGCCGTTGCCGTAATCGGAGATAAGACAATTGTATTCCCTGGCAAAGTTGCGCAGGAACTGATGGTCATTTGATAACTGGCGGTTTGGGCTGGGCACAGCATGATCTATAAAAATGACTGTATGTGACGGATTCGCCAGCTTTTTGCCTGTTTCCTTGAATTGTCTTATTGTTAGCGGCCCTGTAGTATCCTGAACGAATGCCAGATCAACAGGGACAATGACTATATCCCCGGCATTGGCATCCGATCCCGATCTGATGCTGAGTATTTTTTCGCTTAATGTTTTGGCCACGCTGCTCTACCACCCTACCTCGTTATAACGGTATGTTTCCGTGCTTCTTCTTCGGGTTTTCTACAAGTTTATCCTGCAACATTTCCAGAGCTTTAATCAATTTGGGCCGTGTATCCTTCGGGTCAATGACATCATCAAGATAGCCTCTCGATGCTGCCACGTACGGGTTGGCGAATTTATCGCGATATTCATCGATGAGTTGTTTTCTCGTCTCATCTGGTGTCGAAGATTCAGTGATCTTATCTTTGAAAACTATATTCACTGCTCCGTCCGGTCCCATCACCGCGATCTCTGCAGTAGGCCAGGCAAAGTTGATATCGCCTCTCAGGTGTTTGCTGCTCATAACGATATAAGCCCCGCCGTATGCCTTGCGGGTAATGACGCTTATTTTAGGCACTGTTGCCTCTGCATAGGCATAGAGGAATTTAGCGCCGTGACGGATGATGCCCCGATATTCCTGATCGGTACCCGGCAGATATCCCGGCACATCGACAAATGTAATCAAAGGGATATTAAAACAATCGCAGAAACGGATGAATCGTGCTCCTTTATCGGAGGCGTCAACATCGATAACGCCGGCCATATGCTGCGGCTGCTGCGCCACAATGCCGACGCTATTGCCATCGAGACGGGCAAAGCCGACGATCAAGTTTCGGGCGAATCTGCTGTGAATTTCGAAAAATTCACCGTTATCTACAACCTTTTTAATGATTTTCTTCATGTCGTAGATCGTGGACGGATTGTCTGGTATGATGGTGCGCAACTCTTCGTCTGTGCGATTCGGATCATCACCGGTATCAATATAGGGCGGTTCATCGCTGTTATTCTGTGATATATAGCTAAGCATTTTGCGAATCGATTCAAGACAATCGCGGTCATTTTCAGCAACAATATGGCAGTTTCCTGTCTTAGTGGCGTGTGTTATAGCGCCGCCCAGTTGCTCCATATCGATATTTTCACCGGTAACAGCTTTGATCACTGCCGGGCCGGTAATATACATCTGACCTGTGCCTTTAACCATGAGTATAAAATCGGTTATTGCCGGTGAGTAGACTGCTCCACCCGCGCACGGCCCCATGATGGCCGATATCTGCGGCACCACACCGGAATAGAGAGTGTTTCTGGTGAAAATATCTCCGTATCCTTTCAGGCTATCCACGCCTTCCTGAATTCTGGCTCCACCCGAATCGAGCAGGCCGATGACCGGTGCTCCGTTTTTAGCGGCCAGATCCATAACTTTGCAGATTTTTTCTGCGGCCACCTTTGATAGTGAACCGCCAAATACGGTGAAATCCTGAGAGAAGACATAAGCATAACGGCCGTTGATCTTTCCGTAACCTGTAACGACTGAATCCCCGGCAGGCCGTTGTTCGCTCAACCCGAAATCCGTGCACTGATGCTGAACAAATTTATCGAGTTCCTCGAAGGTTCCGGGGTCAAATAATGCATCTATCCGTTCTCTGGCTGTAAGCTTTCCCTGCTTATGCTGAGCTTCGATTCGTTTAGCGCCGCCACCGGCTTTCGCCTGCTCCGTTAGTTTTTGAAGTTGTTCGATTTTTTCTTGAGTGCTCAACTATATGTTTCTCCAAAATTCAAAATACGATCCGTTCAGGACATTGACAATAGGAAACATTTTAGCATAGACGAGTTGCCATTGGCGAATGAGCTTGTATTAAGAGAATAGCTCGCATGGTACAATAACGAGTATGAATGGTGCTACAAAAATAAAAGAGACACGATGTAGAAACACTGTGTTTCGCTGGGGCTTGAAAACCTACGTAATGGGCATTGTTAATGTTTCCCCCGATTCATTTTCCGGCGACGGTATAGTTACCGTGGATCGGGCACTGTCGCAGGCACGCGAATTTTATGCTGATGGCGCTGATATTATCGATATCGGAGGAGAGTCAACACGTCCCGGGTCACAGCCTATTTCAGATGCTGAAGAGATACACCGGGTTATTCCTGCAGTGCGACGTATATCTCAAGAGTTGCCGATACCCGTCAGCGTTGATACGTATAAGTACGAGGTTGCCCGCGCTGCGTTAGATGCCGGGGCTCATATGATCAATGATATCCGGGCGCTTCGGGATATCAGGTTAGCCGGATTGGCTGCAGAACGAAAGGTGCCGATCGTTTTAATGAGCAATCAGCGTAATCAACAGGAGCGGCATATAATGCCGGCGATACTTGCCGATCTGCGGCGGGCAATAGATATGGCTGTGAAGAACGGTGTGTCCCGTGAGAATATCATTATCGATCCCGGAATCGGCTTCGGTAAGACTCTTGAACAAAACTGCGAGATTGTTCGTCGTCTCGATGAACTCAAAAAGCTAAAACAGCCTGTGCTGTTGGGCACATCCCGGAAATCGATGATCGGCCTGGTGTTGGATTTACCTGCCGATCAACGGCTGGAGGGTACTGCGGCGACTGTGGCTATCGGCATCGCCGGAGGTGCAGATATTGTCCGAGTCCACGACGTTAGAGCAATGATACGTGTAAGTAAGATGAGCGATGCTATCGTCAGGAGATCATGGGGGCGGTCTCAATGACGATTGTCTATCTCTGTTTGGGATCGAATCTGGATGACAGGGTTGTGAACATCCGAAAAGCGCTGGCGATGCTGGCGGAGTATGCTGTTGTAGATACAATATCATCGTTATATGAAACCGATCCTGTCGGTTATGAGGATCAGCCGAAATTTTTAAATGTGGTGTGCCGTATTGGAACAGAGCTCGGGCCGCCGCAGCTTCTTATCGCGGCAAAGACGATCGAGGCTGCCATGGGAAGAAAGCCTGCTTTCCGCAATGCACCGCGGATTATTGATATCGATATACTACTCTTTGATGACATCACTCTGAACTCCAGCGAGTTAATAATACCGCATCCACGCTTACATGAGAGGGCTTTTGTGCTCGTTCCACTGGCGGAGATCGCCCCCGATGTTATGCATCCGATTCTGAAAAAAACTATAATGAAATTGCTCGAGGCGATCGATACAGCAGGAGTTATTAAATACACGGAGAAGGTTACGTTATAAAAGGAGAGGCTATGTATCAGGTATCAGTTGAGCATCATTTCGATGCAGCGCACTACCTCAGAGAATACCATGGGAAATGCGAGAGCCTTCACGGGCATCGATTCAATGTTGTGGTGACGCTGGAAACGGGCAGGCTTAATGATATCGGGCTTGCTTATGATTTTGTTGATCTGAAAAGCCACCTCAACAGCGTGCTTTCTGCATACGATCACGTCTGCCTCAACGATGTGCCGCCATTCGATAAGATCAATCCTTCATCGGAGAATATAGCGAAAACGATTTATGATAGACTGGCATCAAAGCTATCCGATCAGGTCAAGCTATCCCGTGTGGAAGTCTGGGAATCCCCGGTAACTCATGTTACCTATATCCCTGATTAGTTGACAGATGGCGGCAACAAATTGGGGATGCCGTCCTTGATCGGATAGGCATGATCGCATCGGGCGCAGTACAATGATCCGGTAATAACATCCCCTTTGCTTATGACCGCATCTCTTAATTCCAATGATGATTTACAAGCGGGACAGATCAATACGCGTATAAATTCGTCTTTCATGTTGGTTCTGTAGTTAATCGAACAGGTATGCCCACAGTGATTTCTTGACGTAATTAGTACCTGACCGCTCTTTTTGTACCTGAACCTGCACATCGCGGTATTTAACGACATCGCGCGTTTTGGTGACACTCCGGAATTTAGTTATCTCCTGGGGATAGCTGACATCGATGGTTATCTTGGCCTGTCCGTTATTCCCCCACCAGTAATCATAGGGGGAAAAGCGCATGATATGGCCATCCGCATCTGTTGATGGCGTGTACCATACTAGCCCCGGATAGGAGTATGATGTATAGCCCTGCATGGTGACGGTGACGGTTGATTGCGGTTTATCCACAGTAAAGGTTCGCGACCAATTGTTCGTATACGCCGTGTCATTGTAGATTGTTTCCGTCTTTGTCTCGGTTGCGGTATACGGTTCTTGATCCACATACGTCTCCGTCACCGTATATGGTTGCTGCTGGGTCTCCGTCGCCCAGTACTTCTCGGTTGCCTGTACAGGCACGGTTTTGAGAGGAATGGCGAAAACAATGGCTATAATTACCAGCGGCGCTACTGCAAAGACAACTAATTTCCAATGGTTTTTGAGCACATCTACAATTTTGTTTGCCATCACCTGCCTCCTGTCATTTTCCTTGTCCTATTATTGATTATAGCACCTGTTCACAGTAGTAAGGTCAAAGCTTCTGCAGGAGCTATCCATATTGGGCGTTTGTTAAAATATGGCTGGATTTCATCGGGCTATGGATTTCACGGGCAATGGATTTCACGGGCTATTGACACGTAGATTGTCTCAGGGTTACCATACAGCAGACAATTCATGATGGCGCCGCATCCTTAATTGGATGAAACTTCGGCGTGCTATCGGATTCAAGAGGAGGACGTAATGGCCGTTTATCTTATGCTTACTACATTAACTGATGAGGGAAGGAAAACCATCGAAAATTTTCCTGAGAAATTAAAAGAATTAAATAAAGAACTGGAATTCATGGGCGTTAAGATAGTGGCGCAGTATGCACTGCTGGGGCAGTACGATTTCGTTAATATCATTGAAGCTCCGAGCGATGAGGTTGCAGCCAAGATATCCATCCACTTGAGCGCTCATGCGAATTTAAATACGCTGTCGCTTCCAGCCATCCCGCTCGATAAATTGATCGATACCTTGAAGAAAAAACCTCAGCCTTTCTAGGTTAGCTCTTGCACCGGCAGATGCCGGTGCCATAAAGCGTGCTCTGGGTGGCCTGCATCTCCGGCATATCGTTATCACTCGTGGACATCACGATCATATCGGAGCATTGCCCGAACTCACGGAGAGTCTGCAGGTGCCGCTGGCAATTCATCGGGAAGATGCTGCCATGTTGTCGCTGCCAGCTGCGATGAATCTTGAGGATGACCAGCTCCTCTCGATAGGTCAATTACAGATCAAAGTTATTCATACTCCCGGCCATGGCGAATCTACTTCAGTGGGTAAAGCAAAGCAGGAATACGCAGTGTTTACATCACGTACACATTGCGCTGAGTTATACGGCAACGTCCACTGGTTGACTTCATAGCACGCTACCACGGCATATCTATCCGATGGAAGACCTCCGCCAGTTTGAATGGTTGATTTTTAGCGAGGTCCTCATTGCGCTGTCTCATTCGCGAT
>DIKB01000051.1 GCA_002421445.1 Dehalococcoidia bacterium UBA5629
CAGATGGCGGCAACAAATTGGGGATACCGTCCTTGATCGGATAGGCATGACCACATCGGGCGCAGTACAATGATCCGGCAATAACATCCCCTTTGCTTATGACCGCGTCTCTTAATTCCAATGATGATTTACAAGCGGGACAGATCAATACGCGTATAAATTCGTCTTTCATGTTGGTTCTGTAGTTAATCGAACAGGTATGCCCACAGTGATTTCTTGACGTAATTAGTACCTGACCGCTCTTTTTGTACCTGAACCATTATTGATTATAGCATCTATTTATATGATTCATGATAGTAAGTTTCTATAAGAGTATCCCTTCCGAGTGTTTTTTCAGAAATTGGCTGGATTCCATCGGGATATTGACACGTAGCTTGTCTCAGGATTACCATACAGAAGATAATTCATAATTACGCGCCTTGAGTTTTGAGTAAAACATCGGCGTGTTATCTTCAAGAGGAGGATGTAATGGCCGTTTATCTTATGCTTACAACATTAACCGACGAAGGAAGGAAAACGATCGAGGATTTCCCTGAGAAATTAAAGGAATTAAATAAAGAGTTGGAATTCATGGGCGTCAAGATAGTGGCGCAGTATGCGCTGCTGGGGCAGTATGATTTCGTTAATATCATTGAAGCTCCGAGCGATGAGGTTGCAGCCAAGATATCCATCCACTTGAGCGCTCATGCGAATTTAAATACACTGTCGCTTCCAGCCATCCCGCTGGACAAATTGATCGATACCTTGAAGAAAAAACCTCAGCTTTTCTAGGTTAGCTCTTGCACCGGCAGATGCCGCTGGCAATTCATCGGGAAGATGCTGCCATGTTGTCGCTGCCAGCCACGATGAATCTTGAGGATGAACAAATCCTCAAGATAGGTCAGTTGCAGATCAAGGTGCTTCATACTCCCGGCCATACACCCGGATCGATCTGTCTTCTTATTGGGGACCATCTATTGGACGGAGATACGCTGTGTTTACATCACGTCCACATCGCGCTGAGTTATACGGTAACGTTCACTGGTTGACTTCGTAGCACGCTAGCGCGGCATATCTATCTGATGGAAGATTTCCGCCATCTTGAATGGTTGATTTTTCGCAAGGTACTCATTGCGCTGTCTCATTCGCGATTCGAGGTCTGAGAGCTGCCCCACCTGACTGATATGGCAGCGGAGCGCCTTCATTTTCTGATCAAACGTCCCGGTAATATCGCTGAAGTAATTCGGTTCACCTGCTCCCCAGAGAAGCACCTGTTTTACTTTGTGCGGCATGAATCCTTCTGCCAGCAGATCGGGGTAAACCATGCGATCGCGTGCACCGGGGAATAGTGCATCCAATACGACACGTCCTATTATCCTGTGATCTCTGTGTTGCACCGTATATCGCTGGTATGGATCCGATGTTGCCACGATCTCTGGCTGATACTGGCGAACGATGCGGACGATCTCTTTGCGAAACTCAGGCGTTTCTTCAAGTCCCTGATCTTCATGTTGCAGGAAAATCACCTCTTTCACGCCAAGGACTTTTGCCGCTGCCCGCTGCTCTTTTTCTCTGATCTCTGCCAGACGCGATGGCGTCATATCGGGATCGTTGCCTCCATTATTATTACTGTGAATGTAGTACATTCAGACGAATTATGGTACGACTGCCGTATTTACTATCGCCTCATACTCATGAAGTATTTTCAGGGCAATAATAGACCAGGAAAATCCGGCTACTGCAGCCTGTCTGGTTATAATGTCACTCGATTGCTTCTTGTGTGTCAGGATGAGGGAGATACGGTCTGCCAGCAGTGCCGGATCATTGGTGGGCACGATGTATCCCATAGTCTCATCCCTGATGATTTGCCTCATGCCACCGACATCTGCAGCAACGACAGGCGTGCCGCATGCCAGCGATTCGAGTGCCACCATACCGAAGCTCTCATAGTATGAAGGCACCACACAAACATCTGCTGCACTGTAATATGCCGGTAGTTTGTCCTGCTCTATCGATCCGATAAAGCATACTCTCTCAGCGATATTCAGTTCCTGAGCAAGCCTTTGCAGTTGCAGCAATTCTTCTTTGCTATGTTCGTCACCGCCAACAACGATCAGTGCGGTATCTGTTGATCCTGTAACAAGGCTCATTGCCTTGATCAATTGCCGCAGCCCTTTCAGGTGTTCGAATCTGCCGACGAAAAGGACGATGTTTTTGTGATACAGATTCAAATTTTGACGCGCTTCCTTCATATCTACCGGTTTGAATAGCTTCATGTTGACACCGCAGGGGATAACGGTAACGTGCGATTGAGATGCACCATATGCAGAAATCAATGATTCTTGTTCCTGATCGGTAGCGGCAATGATCCGGTCGCTATGTCTGATGACTTCTTTTTCCGTCTCAATCCTCAGCTCAGGCTCGTCATTATTCGCACCCCTGCTGTTCTTGGGAATTCCCAGCGTATGAAACATAACCATGTGTGGCACATGCCACCACATTTGCAGTTGTGCCCCCATAATGCCGGAGAGCCAGTAGTGACTATGAATGACATCATACTGACGCATATCACTTTTTCTGAAGCTCTCTATGCCGCATAGCATATTTTGCAGACTGGCATAAATAGCCACTTTGGGTATATCTTCTTGTGCTTCGGTATCGAGATGGATCAGACGGACACGCTCCCCGATGTCCATTATCTGCTCATGATGCCCGGAATGTTTTTTTGTGTAGATGTCTACAGTGTGTCCTCTGCGTCCCAGTTCGCTCGCGAGTTCTCGAACGTACACATTCATCCCGCCGGTATCGCGTCCGCCCAACTGTCCCAGCGGACAGCTATGAATGCTGAGCATGGCAATGGTCAGTGATTTATCTATCATATTCTTTCGACAATTATCCTTATTCCCATTATGGCTTCAAGTTTATTGACAGATGATACAGCGGTATCTCTTTTCCTCCGAGATGTTGTTTGTATATCTCGCTGCCTTTGAGAAAATCGTAAACTTTCCGTTTGTTTTCAATGCTTGTTTTAATGCCCAGAGCCTTGGATACCAGTCCGACACTGAACTCCTTGAACTCAGGGGCATAGCCGCTATTATACAGGTATGTGG
>DIKB01000021.1 GCA_002421445.1 Dehalococcoidia bacterium UBA5629
GCGCCGCCGCCCGTTCCGCGTTATCTTGTTCGATGAGATTGAGAAAGCGCATCCGGAAGTGTTCAATATCTTGCTGCAGATTCTCGAGGACGGCAGGCTTACAGATGGACACGGAAGGACGGTCGACTTTAGAAATACCGTGATTATTATGACCAGCAATCTCGGCACAGAGGAATTCCAGCGTCAGGGATTGGGATTTTCCCGACAGGAGAAAGGCGAGCAGCAACGATTGAAGACAGCGGTTGAAGGTGCCTTAAAACGTGCCTTCCGTCCTGAATTTCTCAATAGAATAGATGATATCATTATCTTTAGCCCGTTGACTGAAGCTGATCTCAAACAGATTGTGGATATACTTATTGCCGAGGTAGAAAAGCGGCTGGTAGATCGCAGCATTAAACTGGAATTGAAGAATGATGCCAAGACATGGCTGTTGAAAGAAGGGTACGATCCGGCATTCGGAGCGCGGCCGTTGCGCCGCGCCATACAGCGCTACGTGGAAAATCCCCTGTCGAACAAGATTTTGAAGGGTGATATCAAGGATGGCGATGTCGTAGTTGTCAATGCCGGAGAGAAAGGGTTAAACTTTACCACCAACGCCAAAGCCAGAAAAAAGAAGACTGGCTGATGTCCTGCTGCTGGTATGGTGTTTTAATTGTCCGCTTCAGGTATGGATCAGTACGGCGTATGTCTGAAATAGGAGTTTAATTCATGAACGAACCCAAAGAGAAAAGCTGGTGGACTGCTCTGTTTTTGTCTGTTTTCCTCGGATTTTTCGGGGTGGACAGGTTCTATATTGGCAGGACGCGGTCAGCAATTGTGAAATTGGTAACGCTGGGAGCTCTTGGTGTCTGGTGGCTGAGTGATATCATTCTCATTCTCAGCGACTACCGCAAAGATGCCTGGGGGCGGCCTCTCAAACACTAAAGTTCGAATCTCCCTTGATCGTTGTCCTATGGCGTTTATGCTACATTGACCAGCAGCATGCAGCAAAGAGAAGGCTAACGACCAGAAAACCGAGAAGGGATACTGCTAATTCTTTGGTATACATTGAACTGCTCCTTTGCTGTAATCTCCTGCTTTATACCTGATTAAACGCTGGTACGGGCATAAAAGTTTAGATGATATTCAGCAAACCGGAGCATCAGGACAGGCTTATGTTTTCCGTCCCATTGGTTTGTTGTCCATGACACGCATTCGCTTATTGCGAGGAAATGTCATTTTATGCTAAAGTAAACGGTACTTTTCACTGGGGCTGTAGCTCAATCGGGAGAGCGTTTGACTGGCAGTCAAAAGGTAGTGGGTTCGAATCCCATCAGCTCCACCATTCAAATCCCCCTTTTTTGCTAACATTGTCTTCTTTGGATACATTTGGCTCAAGCATTTTATCGAAGCCCTAAGTCGGCCGCTTCCTGAAGGCCAGACAGGATATGATGTAAATATCCAACGTAATAGAAGCAGAACAATAATATAAAACTCTTCTCCAAGAAGATTTCTTTAGCAAACACCTGGTTCTCATACTAGGCCAAATTAATGAGTTGTAACCTTTTTACATTTTGGGCAAATACATCGTAATGCTTCACTGAGCTGTTTTTCTACATTTTCTCGAATAACTGGCGTTTTCTCTTCAATGAGAATTTGTCTGACTCGTTGCTCTAGTTTCTTCCTTGTTAAAGCATACATCACACTTCTAGCACCTTCATAGTTACATTCCAAAGCATGACGGCTATCTGCCTGACTTCGCGGTGATCACTGATGGCAGGACTGCTGACGTCACCACTGCCCGCTATTTCACGCTTCCCGTCGGCAGCATTGTAGCCGTGGATCGGGGCTACTGTGACTTTGAACTCTTCTTTCAATGGAATAACTCCGGTGTCTTCTTCGTGACAAGACTTAAAGACAACGCTGCTTATGAAGTCGTACATAATCGCCCTTTGCCTCAACGCGGGAACGTCCTCGCCGACCAGATCATCCGCTTCACCGGACCCAAGACAAGCCTCAAGTATCCGGAACTGCTACGCCGGGTGGTAGTATGGGACGATGATAGCCAGCGGGAGATTGAGCTTTTCTTCAAAGTGCTCAAGCAACATCTGAAGATAAAGACATTCGTCGGCACCAGCCCCAATGCCTTAAAGACCCAGATTTGGACAGCATTAATTGCCGTGTTACTCCTCAAGTATTGTCAGTTCCGCTCTAAATGCAACCTGCCTCTCTGCCGCTTAGTGGCTTTGCTTCGTCTGAATTTGTTTTCCAATAACAACGCCAGACGAAGGGGGTGGAAAATGAAAAAATTAACTGGAGCAACCTTTTACGCACGAAAAACCTATCCAAAACCCAGTAATCCAATTATCTTGGACAGCAGTGAAACCGGATAGCAAATGATATACTCGCTATTTTTATGGTATTTTTCAGGAAAACTATTGAAGCCCAATGAAAAACACTGTATTATCGATAAGTAAGATACTTTTTTAAAGGAGGAGCGCAATGGTGGTAAAAAAGACGGCCCCGGTGAAGAAGGCAACAGCGGTAAAAGCGAAGGCATCTCCGGTGAAAAAATCCACGGCATCAGTCGCTGCAAAGGCAGTGGCTAAAAAGAAAGTGTCAAAAGGAGATTCCTATGTATGCGGCGTTTGTGGTCTGGCAGTTGTTGTAGATGAAAGCTGTGGTTGCGTCGATATGTGCGATGTCATTTGCTGCGGCAAGTCCATGAAACCGAAGGCAGCTAAGGCGAAAGCTCCAGTCAAAGCAGCCAAAGTAGTCAAGCCGGCTAAAACCACAAAGAAAAAGAAATAGTATCCATGATCGGCTTGAGGTAAAAGGACTCTAAACCATCTAGCTATACAAGAACGGCACCATTGACTCCGATTGTTATTTCATGGAGTAATGTGGTGTTGTTGCTTAATGGAAGTGCCCTGCTTGCCATCTGTGCTAATCCTGAACAGCAGGGCACTTCCATATGAACGACAGTAAGGCTTTTTGGCTGAGCCACTTTAAGAATAGCTGTTAGTTTTTCCAGGTGAGCATTGAAGTTGTCCAATTTAGGGCAAGCAATCAGCAATGCATGACCTTTGATAAAATCCCGGTGAAAATCAGCGTAGGCAAACGGTACACAGTCTGCAGCAAGCAGTATATCTGCATTTTTGAGAAATGGAGCAGATGGGGATACAAGGGTCAATTGTACCGGCCAGTGGCTGAGGTGGGATTGGTGCAGGCTGCTATCATCGGATGATGCGCATTGTGTAGCTGATTGTTTAACTTGTCTGACTGCGGATCCCGGACAACCGTGGATCATGGTAGCTTCCTGATGATGTATGACTGTTTTATAGTGTTCAACTGCTTTCTCATCAAATGACGGCGCTTCCCTTTCTTCAATCGTAATGGCGTCCTGCGGACATTCTCCAAGGCAGGCGCCAAGGCCGTCACAATAGGTTTCACTGACCAGCCTCGCTTTGCCGTCGATAATTTTTAATGCCCCTTCAACACAGGCAGGAACACAGATGCCGCACCCATTGCATTTCGATTCATCAATTATAACTATCTTCCGTTTTACGCTCGAACTCGTTTCAGTCATGATCATCAACTCCATCAACTATTTTTTCTTAAGACGCTCATACAACTCGTCACCGACACATTTGCGAGCATGCTGACACCATTGGACACAGGATGCCGGATTGCCATATATGACGAACTTGCACTTCGGGCATTCCGTTTTCATATCTGTTGATACCACTTCGACATCTTCCCCACATTGAGGACAATTCCTGATCCTGATTGTGGGCATCAATATGCTGGATACACCGGGACATTTATCTAACATCGTTATACTTCCCTGTTTAGTTATATTAGTTATATATGTAGAGCAGTTTTACCGCATCTAATTAAAAGTGTACCTGTTGCTTCAGTGAAATGCTGTGATCAAAGTCACGTTGAGCGACATCGATCATCCTCACATGATTTGCAGATGGGCGATTTGTGGATTAACAGGCCGGCAGTATACTCGCTGGTGATACTTGATCAGGTCAGTTTTCAGGAGCCCAGTCATAATAGTGCTGCCAGCTTCTTCCTTGCCAGTCTCAAAATGGAGAACTACCAGAGGTTTATGCTGTTTTTTAGGTATTGATCCGAGTGTCCAGCACGCTGGCGCAGGCAGGAATTCCCATAATTGATTTTTCGGTCGGGTTAACCGGATAGAGTGCCCCACGGAATCCCGATTGCAGAGGCAAATGCATAAGCCTGTATCCCCACTTTGCCGGTGTACTCGATGCCCCGATGACGGCAATTGATCTTGGTTTAAATAGCGGATCTAATTGTGCAGTGAGAGTTCGTAACATTTTCATATTCCCTATTTTTGCAGATTTTGCTGTTGAGATGTTTGAGTTAACTTTGGCATCACCGTTATCGTAAGACCATCAACGGCGGTGACGACGATCTCTTCTCCAGTTACAAGGGGAGCGTTTGATGAGGCCTTCCATAATTCGCCGCGAACTTTTACATATCCGGTCGGCATAAGCGGTGTAACGACAACCCCATCGCATCCGATAATACCAGCAGTTCCTCCGGATGGCAATTTTCGCAGGGCACGCATTCCCATAACATACGTGAAGATCGAATAAGCCAGGTTTGCCAGCATGATCAGGATGAGCAGCCACCAGGATATATGAACATCAATGAGCGGAAGTGCCCATACACCGAGTGCAAGCAGCGCTGCTTGTTCCAGCAAGGTGCCGAGTATTGCCTGGACTGTGTACCAGAGCGGTGATAA
>DIKB01000124.1:0-6498 GCA_002421445.1 Dehalococcoidia bacterium UBA5629
TAATACAATATCTAGTGTTTGTCAACGGGTGTTGTATGCAACTATTCATAATCGAATGAAATAATAGACTGTTAAATGTAGTATTAATGCTCTCAAGGTTAGGTTCGTCGTATGCGAAAATACGCTGGCAGTTAACAGTACTATCCGCTTTATCTTATGAAGAAGAGGATGACATAATATACAAAAGCGCCGCTGAGTAACAGGCTGTCGAGGCGATCAAGCATGCCTCCATGTCCGGGCAATAAATTGCTGGCATTTTTAACATGTGTGTTACGTTTAAGCAGGGACTCGATAAGGTCGCCGATTTGGGCAAGTATATTGATGCCTGTACCGAATAAACCGAGTTGCCACCAGGTAAGAGGCAGTGAAAATGCTATTCCGAAAACAATACTGACGAGAATACTGGAAAATAATCCGCCGAATGCTCCCTCCCATGTTTTCTTGGGGCTTATTACTGGAGCCATAGCATGTTTTCCCCATGTTCTGCCGACGAAAAATGCTCCAATGTCGCTGGCGAATACGGTGAAAAGCGTCCAGAACGTCCATAGCATCCCCGATTCCAGATCTCTCAGGTATATCCAGTAAGTGGCCATCCAGCCGATATAGAGAACTCCCCCGACCGTCCATGCCCAGTTGCTAAATGCTGTTGAGTCCGATGATTTTGCCAGTAGCCAGAACAGTGATATTGAGATTCCAACAGTCATGACTAGAGAAGTGCACTGAACAAACGGACAATAGGGAGTTAATAGCAGTAGTACGCTCCAGGCGATTCCGATAAAGGCAAATGGTTTGCTGTTTGCCAGTGTTACTAGACGGTAGAATTCAATTATGCCGAGGATTACTGCCGCAACGATCAGAATAGAAAACCATGGGGCACCAAACCATACCGCGGCGATGAGAAGCGGTAGACCGATAATAGCTGTGAGAACTCTTTCCCTGAGCATAGTAGCTACGGGATGCTGATATGGACTTCCGTCCTCAGACTTCCATTATCTCTTTTTCTTTGTTTTGGCCGGCTACAGTTATCTTGTCCATGAAGCTATCTAGAATCTTCTGAAGCTGCTCCGCAGAGCGATTCTGCTCGTCTTGGGAGATTTCCTTGTTTTTCTCTGCCTGTTTGAGCGATTCGTTGCCGTCCCGTCTGACATTTCTCATCGATATTCGCGAATCTTCCAATTTCTTATGAACGATCTTTGTCAAGTCCTTTCGTCTCTCCTCTGTGAGCTGGGGGATAACCAGACGAATCCTGATACCGTCATTTGTCGGTGTCAATCCAAGTCCCGATTTCAGTATAGCCTTTTCTATTTCATGCATTGCCGATTTGTCCCATGGCTGTATGGCAATCATCCTTGCTTCGGGGATGGTTATCGAGGCCATCTGGTTTATCGGTGTTGGTACACTGTGATAGTCGACTCGTATATGTTCAACCAGCGCCGGAGATGCACGTCCAGTACGGATGGTGGAAAGGTCCTGAGTCAGGGCGGTCAGCGTTTTTTGCATTTTGGTTTTTACGTCTGTCAATATCTGATCAATCATCTTACACCTCGTCTGCATCATCGTTATAGACTATGGTTCCAATTGTATCTCCCTGTACAGCACGTTCAATGCTTCTTGTTGACTGAAGATCGAAAATGATGATGGGCAATTTGTTTTCGCGGCAGAGTGAAAATGCTGTTGCATCCATGACCTGAAGTCGCAATTTGAGCGCTTTACTATGAGATAAACGATCGAATTTATTAGCATCGGGATGCTTAATGGGGTCAGCGTCATAGACGCCGTCAACCCTATTTTTTGCTACGAGCAGAACTTCGGCACCGATTTCGATGGCACGAAGCGCTGCCGCAGTATCTGTGGTCATGTACGGATTGCCGGTGCCGCCGGCGAAGATGACTACCCGTCCCTTTTCCAGGTGGCGGATTGCGCGTCTGCGAATGAAAGGCTCAGCAATCATTTGTACGGGAATGGCTGATTGGGTTCTTACTACCAGCCCCTGGTGTTCCATAACGTCCTGAAGAGCCAGTGCGTTGATAATGGTGGCCAGCATTCCTGCATAATCTGCGGTTGCTCTATCCATGACTCTGGCTTCTTTGTTTGTGCCTCGCCAGAAATTACCGCCACCGACGACGACGGCAACGCTTGAACCATGTTCAACGACGTGCTTTATCTGTTTGGCTACTTTGGTGATAACAATCGGATCAATACCGAAGCCGCGCTTACCCATAAGCGCTTCCCCGCTCAGCTTCAGCAGAACGCGTTTGTATTTTGGTGTTGTATCAGTCACTTTTAAAAACCAAGCTCAAATCTGACGAACCGGTTGATCTTAATGTTCTCACCTGTTTTAGCTATAGTTTGAGTGACCATATCCTGTATCGTTTTAGTTGGATCTTTGATACAGGGCTGTAAAAGAAGACAGACCTTTTCTTTTTCTACGTCTGATTCGGGATGTACTTCATCGGCAGATATATAGAGCGGGGACATAGCTGCTATTTGCAGCGAGATATTATGTGCTAACTCCTTGAACTCATCCGTCCTCGCGACAAAATCAGTCTCACAATTGACCTCAACCATAACTCCTATCTTGCCGCCCATGTGAACGTATGTTTCGATCAATCCCTGGGATGTGGCGCGTTCTCCCTTTTTACTGGCGATAGAAAGCCCGCGTTTAATAATGATGCCAATCGCTTCTTCAATATTGCCGTTAGCTTCAATAAGCGCCTTTTTGCAATCCATAACACCGGCGCCGGTTTTTTCCCTGAGGGTTTTTACTTGTTCGGTCGAGATGTCCAAGGTATCGTTTCCTCCAGTTAATCAAGTTCAGGTTATTTTGATTCTTCTGTTTCCGGTGAGGCACTGTATGAGCCAACCGGTTCATCTTTCGCCTCTTCGGTTTCGCTGTCCTTGACTACTTTCCCTTCAAGCACTGCATCTGCCATTTTGCTGCAGATCAGTTTAATTGCCTTAATCGCATCATCATTGGCAGGGATTGGCTGATCGATATTATCGGGGTTACAATCGGTATCGACAACTGCTACAACGGGGATGCCCACTCTTTTCGCTTCAGCCAGTGCGTTCTTCTCTTTATTGGGGTCGATAATAAAAAGTGCTCCGGGCAAACTGACCATTTCTTTGAAGCCGCCAACCTGTCTATTAAGGCGCGCTATCTGTTTTTCGAGCTTCATCTTCTCTTTCTTCGTCAGATGATCCAGCTCACCGCGCTCCATCTTATCTTCCAATCGTACCAGAAAGTCGATTCTTGATTGTATCGTGGTGAAGTTCGTCAGCATGCCGCCCAGCCATCTCTGGTTGACGTAGAACATGCCGCAACGTTTGGCTTCCTCTTCTATTACGTCCTGCGCCTGCTTCTTGGTGCCGACAAAGAGAATATTTTTATTTTCGCCCATCAGGTCTCTGACGTATTTACATGCTTTTTCAAGCATTACAGCGGTTTTCTCAAGATCAATGATATGAATACCGTTTCGCTGGGTGAAGATGTAATTCTTCATCCGCGGATGCCAGTTACCGGTCTGGTGCCCGAAATGTGCTCCAGCCTCAAGAAGCTGCTTTACTGTAATAGGTTCTGCCAAAGTTATCTAACCTCCTGAATACGAACGAAATAGCTATTTAAACCGATATGAAGTATATCACAAGCCTGACACTTAGGCAACGCGCACACATCATAGTATCTGCGCTGGAATAGAGACTGTCATGATTTAGAAATAGGGTAATCAATGAAGGGGGGCTGCTCATAGAAGTGTAACTGCTGAGGCTAAAAGCTGTCTTTTATGAATGTTTGATGTCTTCGATCCGGTATTTAATTGTGCCGACAGGTGCATTGACGGAGACGTGGTCACCTTTATCGTGTCCTGATAACGCTTTGCCTATCGGTGAAGCAATCGAGATTTTGCCTGTGATCGGTTTTGCTTCCCGAGCATCGACGAGCGTATAGGTGATATGCTCATTTGTTGCCATATCGCATACCACAACAGTATCGCCGATACTTATTTGTTTCTTCTTGGTAGCATTGGAATCCATGATTGTAGCCCGTTTTAACGTTTCTTCTAACTCCTGGATGCGTGATTCACTTCTGCTCATCTGTTCGCGGGCTGCTGCCAGCGGTGCATTTTCTTTAAAGTCCTTGTCGGCTGCTGCTTTGCGTATCTCTTCTATGATCAGTGGGCGTTCCTCTTTTAGTCTCCTAAGCTCCTGTTGCAGTTTGTTATATCCTTCCTGGGTCAATTCTATGGCAGGTTGTGAGGGTTTGCCGGTTTGTTTTTGTACTCTGTATCTGGAAGCATCTTTTTTGTAGATGGTCTTCTTTGCCTTAATGTGGAGGTGTAACTTATCCTGTACTAATTCTTTTGTATGCAGGTGTTTGAGAAATAGCTTGATTGGCTCCAGTTTGGTTGGGGAACTCGTTTGTTCCGAGTAATTAGCTACTTCTACGATCGTTATTTCGTTGATCGGCCGTCTTTCGCTGAACCACAGAACAAATTTGTTGATTTCCTGCTGGTATGTGATGCGCTCTTCAGTGGATAAGGTTATCAGAAACTGGGTAGCACAATAGCCGAGATTCGGTGTGTTGTTAGCCTTATTTTCAGCGATCATAATCGTTAAAAAGTCCTTTTCATAGTAGCGCACTTATTGATGTTGTGTCAATTCGCAACAGAGTTTCGCAACAGAGTTTCGTATAGTGCAAATGCTGGTTGGGTGTCTGGCGCTGTAACTTGACACTATCATTCTCAACAGGGGATAATTATGATCGCTTTTGTTATTCGGCGCATTCGTCTAGCGGCCCAGGACGCCTCCCTCTCAAGGAGGAGATCACCGGTTCGAATCCGGTATGCGCTACCAATTTCCCGGCTTTATTTTTTCAAGAGAATGATAAGATAATTGCGTATTCACCCGCGTTGGATATATCTACATGTGGAAAAACTCAATTAGAAGCCGAACGTCGATTTGCTGAAGCGGCAGCTATTTTTCTACAAGAGATAAAAGATATGGGAGCCTCAGATGAAGTTTTGGCGGAATGTGGTTGGGTTACCCACTTGAAATGAGAAAGAACCAAAATAATCTTAAGACATTAGGCATAAGCGGGGACGAATATTTTAAACTGCTTGCTCATAAGGCTTAATGGTTTAGCTGGCGAATGACAATCGGTTTTTCCGATAGTCATCATGGACACAGTGAACAGGGTTTGCGGTTATTCCTTGAGAAATAATCCTCAACAGAATGTTTTTCTTCTACCATTTTTCTAACGCGCGAATTTTATCAGTCAAAGAAAAACCATGAACCCATATATGTTTGTGGCGCTGATGGATAGAATTACCGTTACAGTTACCGGGTTAGCCTGTGAACATTCGTAGTGAATTTGGATTCCGGCATATTCGGCCAGGGCAAGGGAAGTTGACCGTGTTGAGTTCCTGGAACATATCCCTGTGAATTGTGACCGATGGTCTTCTTTGATGCTTTCCATGCAGCGGGGTCATAGTAGTAATCGGGCATATTGGGCCGTGCCTGTGGCAATCCTCCGTGGTATGGCAGTCCATGTTGCGGTGTGATCGTTTTTTTAGGTTGGATGTTGGCTCTGTATGTTTGCCAGTCATCGGAACTATAGAGCACCGAGGGAATATTATGAGAAGTAGCGGCTAACTCGCCTCGCAGAGTTTCATAGCTGACATTCTTCCGGGGGCTATGTTTGTGAACCTTTGCTCTCTGCTTCCAATAGTGCTGGTTGTCAATGCCAGGTTCCATGGCAAATTGCGACGGGGATAGGAATCCCTTTCTTACGGAGGCATCATGAAACGCAAATCTATTATGTACCAAATCACCGTAAGAGACATCACCATGGTAAGATACGCGCCTGCTCTTTCTTTTTGTTTTATTGTTCTTGAGCATGCTCAACATTGCTAACCCGATGAATGTTGTGCACGGCTCAGGCATTACGATAAGAAACAGCGCTACAGAACTAAGCGCGACATTAACTGTGTTAGTAGCACTAGGGGAGTTCATGAGATTTTTGTGCTCCTGATTATACGATCATTGTAACTCATAATCCCTACATAATAGTACTTTTATTTTAGTAAAGCAACTATGCAGTACGCTGACTTGATTTCGACGGTATCAGCATATATACTCAATGGCGTTTTTGTCCTCTTGAAAACTCTTCTTTTCGTAACTATTGGATTGTCCTTAAAACTTGAGGAGCTATTTTTATGAATGTTATGGTGATTGGAAGCGGGGCACGGGAGCACGCTCTCGTCTGGAAAATCATACAGAGCCCTACAGTTAAAAAGGTTTATGTTGTTACGGGGAACGGTGGCACGGCGACTCATGTACAAAATATCGCTCTTGATCCTCTGGATTTTCCCGCTCTGCGAGCTAAAGTCGTTGATCTTGGTATTGATATGACGGTTGTCGGTCCTGAAATACCGCTGGCAGCAGGGATCGTGGATTATTTTGAAGAGAAGAAGCTTCCTGTTATCGGACCATCGAAAGCGG
>DIKB01000124.1:6544-10884 GCA_002421445.1 Dehalococcoidia bacterium UBA5629
CGAATCGTTTTCCGATTATACCCTTGCTAAAAAATATGTGGCTTCACAAAAGATGCCGGTTGTTATTAAAGCGGATGGGCTGGCGGCGGGGAAGGGGGTGGTGATCGCTTTCTCTCAGGATGAAGCACAGACTGCGTTGTCCGATATGATGGTGTCCAGAACGTTCGGCACGGCCGGTGATCGTATTATCGTCGAAGAGTATCTCGAAGGAAAAGAGATAAGCGTTCTGGCATTTACCGATGGCAAAACTGTGGTGCCGATGCAGTCTGCCTGCGATTATAAACGGGCACACGATAATGACGAGGGGTTGAATACCGGTGGCATGGGCGCATATAGCCCCGCCGGGTTCATCGATGAAAAGCTGATTGATACCGTTGTCGAGACGGTTATTAAGCCTGTGGTGCTGGGGCTGGCCAGTGAGGGATGCCCGTATAAGGGTGTGCTCTATGCGGGCATAATGCTGACTGGAGACGGGCCGAAGGTGCTTGAATTCAATGCACGGTTCGGTGATCCTGAGACGCAGGTTATCCTGCCTCGATTGAAAACGGATATTATGGATATTTTCCAGGCGATATACAGGGGTACTCTCAGTGACGTGGTTATGGAATGGGATCCACGACCATGTGTTGGCGTGGTTCTGGCATCGGGGGGATATCCGGGAGATTACAAAAAGGGCTTTGCTATTCGGGGACTGGATACTGTTGACCTTGATATAATGGTATTCCATGGGGGTACGCGTAAGCCGAGTGATACGGCTGATATTTTAACTGATGGCGGGCGTGTGTTAACAGTGGTTGCCTGTGCTGAAACAATGACTGATGCCAGAACAAAAGTGTATAGTAACGTAAAGAGGATTACATTCGATGGAGCTTTTTACCGCAGTGATATTGCGGCGAGGGAGGTGCGATAAATGGCGCTCGTTTGTGTGATAACCGGAAGCAAAAATGACGAGGTATTGATTGAGCCGGGGCTTAACCTGCTAAAGGAACTGGGCGTTCCGTATGAATTTTCGGTAATCTCTGCGCACAGAAGCCCTGAAAAACTCCGCGCTCATGTCCTGGGATTAAAGGATCGCGGCATAGAAGTTGTTATCGCAGCTGCAGGGGCTGCTGCGCATCTGCCCGGCGTTGTAGCATCCTGGACAACGGTGCCGGTTATCGGTGTGCCTCTGGCAACCAGCGAGTTGAAAGGTATCGATTCTCTCTATTCGATTGTTCAAATGCCGGCCGGGGTGCCTGTGGCCTGCGTCGGTGTCGGCGTGGCAGGGGTTAAAAATGCTGCATTGCTTGCAGCCCAGATACTCGGATTGAAGCACGAAAAAATCGGTGCGGCATTTGCGGATTATAAACGGAAACTGGCATCATAATGACGGGAGAATGGCATGATTGAACGATATTCAAGACCAAAAATGAAGAAAATCTGGTCTGATCGCAGTAAGTTTGAGAAGTGGCTGAAGGTGGAAAAAGCGGCCTGCGAGGCGTGGGCGGAGATGGGCGTTATCCCGAAAAAGGATATGGACAAAATCCGCAAGGCAACCTTTAAATTATCCCGCATCGGCGAAATCTTGGAGGTAACTCATCACGATGTCACCGCCTTTCTTGGCGCTGTCAGCGAGAGTCTGGGAACGGAATCCCGTTTCATCCACATGGGGTTGACCTCGTCCGATATCATGGATACCGCTCTCAGCCTTCAACTGAAAGAGGCATCAAAAATATTAACGGGCGGCGTATCGGAATTGATCGGCATTCTGGAAGAGAAAGCGATTGCATACAAAGGTACGATGATGATGGGACGGACGCATGGTGTGCATGCCGAGCCGACAACTTTCGGCCTTAAGCTCGCTCTCTGGTCTCAGGAGATGAAGAGGAATCTTCACCGGCTAAATGAGGCGGAGCAAATTATTGCTGTCGGCAAAATATCCGGCGCCGTTGGTACGTATGCGACGGTTCCTCCCGAGATCGAGGAAAAGGCGTGCCGCAGGCTTAAATTAATCCCTGCACCGGTATCGAATCAGATTCTCCAGCGTGACAGGCATGCGCAATTCGTGACTACTCTGGCGATCATCGCCAGTTCACTTGAGAAGTTCGCTACTGAGATACGTGCTCTGCAGCGTACGGAGGTGTTCGAGGCTGAGGAGCCTTTTTCTGCCGGACAGACGGGATCCTCGGCAATGCCTCATAAACGGAATCCCGAACTTTGTGAGCGTGTTTGCGGGCTGGCGCGGCTGATACGGGGACATGTGGTTACTGCAATGGAGAACGTTGCCTTGTGGCATGAACGGGATATAAGTCATTCTTCGGCTGAGCGTATTATTCTTCCCGATTCATGTCTGGCATTGGATTATATGCTCTCTATATTTACATCGGTTATGAGGGGGCTGCAGGTCTACCCGGAGAATATGAAACGCAATGTCGAGCTCACACAGAAACTGGTTTTCTCACAGAGAGTGCTGCTGGCGTTGGTGAATAAAGGATTGAAGCGGCAGCAGGCGTATGAGCTTGTGCAGCGTAATGCCATGAAAGCGTGGAAAGAGAAGCGCAATTTTCAGGAACTGCTCAAGGGTGATGCCGATGTTATGGCCCAGCTTTCCCAAAAAGAGCTATCCGCTCTCTTTGACTATTCGTATTTTCTCAGAAATGTCGATACTGTTTTTAAACGGCTTGGCCTCGGGAATTATCCCTCGGATAAGCGTAGAAAAACGGTTGGTGTCAGAAAAAGAGGTTTACATAAATGACGGTTCTGCTTGATGCGATACTCCCTCTTCCCGTTTTTGGCAAAGGAAAAGTCCGCGATACATATGATCTTGGCGACGCTTTGCTTATCGTCGTTACCGATCGTATCTCCGCATTTGACGTCGTCCTGCCATGCGGTATTCCGGATAAGGGCGCTGTGCTGAATCAGATGGCTGCTTTCTGGTTTGAAAAGACGGCGCAGCTTGTTCCAAACCACGTTATCAAAACAGTTAACTTCCTCAATGATATGAAGCCATATATTTCAAATATAGATATGCTGCCTGACTATCTTTCTGGCCGATCAATGGTGGTGAAAAAGGCCAAGGTGATTCCTGTGGAGTGTGTCGTACGCGGATATCTTTCCGGATCAGCATGGGAAGAATATAAAAAACAGGGTACCATTTCCGGCGTTCAGCAACCCGAAGGATTGCAGGAAAGTCAGGAATTGCCGCAACCTCTATTTACTCCGACGACGAAAGCACAGACAGGGCATGATATGCCGCTAACGTGGAAAGAATTGGAAAAGCAGATCGGAAATAAACTGGCGAATGAAGTCAAAGAAAAAAGTCTGGCGGTTTACAACTATGCCCGCGGGTATGCCAGACAACGGGATATCATTATTGCCGACACGAAGTTCGAATTTGGGATCATCAATGGTGAAGTCAGCCTGGTTGATGAAGTGCTGACACCTGACTCCAGCCGGTTCTGGGATGTGAGAAGCTACGTTATCGGTCGTTCGCAGCCGAGCTTTGACAAACAACCGGTGCGTGACTGGCTTGATAAATCGGGCTGGAATAAACAACCGCCGGCACCTGTGTTGCCTGATGACGTTATTCAGGCAACGGCCCGGCGATATCGGAAAGCATATCGTTTATTAACTGGGAGGGAATTGCAGCATGTATCTGGCTAAAGTGTATATTACTCTTAAACCAACAGTGAACGACCCGCAGGGATTGACGATTAAAGGCGCATTGCATACATTGGGATTTCCTCATGTCGAAGATGTCCGTGCCGGAAAATATATCGAGATTCGTGTTGATGAGAGCGATCTGAATACGGCGAAAGATCAGGTTCAGGAGATGTGCCGGAAGCTACTGGCTAATCCTGTTATCGAGAATTTCCGCTTTGAACTGGAAAGAGCCTAGCTTACGCCAGGCTCTTTCTCTGCATGCTTAGCTTGTCTTCGTTTATGATCCTCTACGGTTCCGTGTACTTTATCGTCAACGTTGCATTGGAGAAACAGAAGAAATCAAGAACATTATCGCCATCAGTGGCAGTGGCAAACTGTACCTTGAATTGACAACGATCCTTTCCTGCCCCAAGCATGTTCTGTAATAACGGAACGCTGGTGCTCGTTTCCTCGACATTAACTTTCCACGGGGAGAGAGGATAGATTGAGTATCTGCCCCCTTTGACGAGCTGGCCCGTGGTGTTATAGTGAATGGCTGGATTGGCTTGCAGGCTGGCATAATTGCCGTATTCATAGAAATATACTTCGAAGAATCCAAGCGTTGCGAATGTCGGATTGCCATCTTTGGTGTATGCGAGATCCAGTATCGCCTCGGTTATCGTTGATCCGGCAGGTATTGACGAAATATCGAAACTGAG
>DIKB01000124.1:10942-15598 GCA_002421445.1 Dehalococcoidia bacterium UBA5629
CCCCGTTCACTGGCAAGATTGGGTAAAGCACCTGTTGTCTTGATCGGCTTAAACGGAAACAAAGGAAGAGGAAGGAATAACTTGTTGACTGTAACCGTCGCGCTTTGTATTCTTGTGCCCGTTGCATTGGTTGCTGTGAGCGTATAGGTGGTGGTTGCGGCGGGTGAAACGCTCTTGGTATCTACCGGAGCTACCGGACCGATGCCTTTGTCAATGAATACTGCTGTTGCGCCGGTGACATTCCAGCTTAAAATGGTTGATCCTCCCAGCAGGATGGCTGCAGGCGTTGCTATGAAGGAATTGATTGTTGGTAGACCTGAGAGCGCAGGTCCTATGATAATCTGCGTTGCGGCGGTCATAGAGCCTGAGGCATTGGTGGCCGAAATCGTATAGAGGGTGGTGGCCGCCGGTGATACTGACGTGCTCCCTGCTGCTGCAACGGTTCCGATGCCATTATCGATGGAAACAGCTGTTGCGTTCGATACATTCCAGCTGATGGTTGCTGATCCTCCCGGTGATATGTTGCCGGGAGCAGCAAAAAATGAGGTGATTACTGGGGGTGATCCTGATGGTGTTCCTCCTCCTTCAGAGACAGTAATTCTGTCTCTCACTTCTTCCGACCAGTTACCGGTATTGTCCTGCACCTTAAAATAAATGATATGAGTCCCCAGGGCAAGCCTCGTAGTGTCAAAACTGGCTGTCGTCCCCAAATCCCCGTTGATGCTCGATTGCCATCTATATGCTACAACCGTGCCGTCCACATCAGTACCATGTCCTGAGAATATAATTTTACTGCCCGCTGCAGCATTTGATGGAGTGATGGAATCTATATATGCTTTTGGTGGTTGATTGCTGCCAAAGCTTATTGGCAGAGAAGTGCAGCCGATCATAATAGCTGCAAGAATAAGGATTGGTACTATTTTGAGCATCTGTTTCATTGTCATTTTCCCTCCATTGCTATATTTTCTCACCATATTTTTTGGTGTTGATGTTATTATGAACGGATTATGGAGAAATAAGTTTAATAATGCCCGGGACGTGCGCTATTCCTCAGGGATCGGCTATCGTGAATAGACGGTTATTGAACCAACGGATTGTCCGGACGCATTGATAGCCGTCAACGTATATGTACCGGCACTGGTGACATCCCAGTATCCTGTTGCAGGCACATAACCGATTCCGTGATCTATATAGATAGAGGATGCGTTAACAACACTCCAGCTTAGCCGTACAAATGAACCGTAAGAAGTCGGGGTGAAATATTCTACGAGGGGACGGCCGTAATACTGCGGTGTTGTGTACACTTCAACAAGAACCGTGGCAGTAGCACTTCCAGCTTGATTTGTTGCAGTCATTGTGTAGTAAGACGTTCTTGACGGATACACTGTCTGCATGCCTGAGGAAGCTACGCTACCGATACCATCGATAGTCACAACATTTGCGCCGCTGACGCTCCAGTTGAGCACTGCTGCTCCTCCCAGTGTAATGCTTGCTGGCGTAGCAGTAAATGTATGAATGGTCGGCCTGTTGACGATTTTCGGTGTGATAACGACGGCACCACTTGTTTCATCCGACCATTCCAATGCGCTGTCCTTGACCTTAAAATAGACGATATGCGTACCCACTGATAATGTCGGTGAGGTGAAACTCTGCAGATTGCTCAAGAAACCATCGATATTCGAACGCCATTCGTAGCTGGTGATTGTGCCATCAATGTCTGTTCCGTGTCCGCTGAATGTTATGGTGCTGCCCGATGTTGCTGTAGCCGGGAGTATCGCATCTATCTGGGCGATCGGTAATACATTTTTCGGTTTCGGAATCGTTGGGGTGGTTGATGTGCCTGGGATAGTTGGAGAGTTTGATGGCGTTCCAGGAACAATTCGTATGCATGCGACATTTAATATAAGCATTGCGGAGAGGAATATAAATAACGTTTTTTTTAGAATGGCTGTTGTATTACCCATTATTCTTTGACCTCTGGCTATGATTGTTGATTGTCAACACATTAAACCTACCCTTTTGTATACTCGATAGTGAGCTTTGGATTGGTTTCATTAAAGCGAACATAATCCCATTCGCTATTATCATTGGTGAACCGTTCAAATTGCAGCCGTATTTGAAAACGTGGCGTACCTTCGTTTGCCATTGACTGAAGTCGATTAATCCAGTATTGAGGAAGCGAGAATGTTATATTCGGCGGTGATGTAAACGTGAACAGCAGCCCGTTCTCGGTGCCATCAGGGAAGTTTAGCTTGAAATCGCCGCTATCAAGTAGTCCATACTGATCATTGTAGACGCGTAATTTTCCAAGGGTAAATGGTCGAATCTGTTCTGTACTCCCCCTGAGATCCAGGGTTGCGTTTTTGACTATTGCATCATTTGGCAGTTTTGATATATCGAAAGTAAAGAAGATTTGCATACCTTTGTTGAAATCGTCGTCTCCTACCCAGAGGTTTTTGGGATCGACATAACCGTCTTGCCGTATTGTACCGGACTCGCTCTGAATAGCTGGTTGGTCCAGTCGGTATACGACCTTGGCTGCTGATGTAACCTTGACTTCAGTCTCCTGAGAACTGCTCCCAAGTGCATTGGTTGCAGTCAAAACATATCTGGTTGTTGCTGTAGGGGATACATCGATAGTGCCTTTTTGGCTATTGATAGTTCCTATATCAGGCGTAATGGAAATATCGAGGGAGTTCGAAACGTCCCAGCTTAGAAGGGATTTGCCTCCTGTATTGATACTTGACGGATTTGAGTAAAAAGCATTTATTATTGGATATCCTTTCACACGTACCTGTACCTGTGATGTAACAATGCTATTGCCATTTTTAGCTGTTAATGTATATACCGTTGTAACTGCGGGGGAGATTGTCTTATCCCCTATGTCCGCAACGTTGCCTATTCCCTGGTCAATGGTGATAACAGTGGCCTTTGATACATTCCATCGCAGCGTTGTCGTGCTGCCTATCGCTATTTCCGGAGGGGATATGCTGAAATCATTAATGATCGGAGGTGTTGTGTCTTTAGATGCGATAGTAAATGCTCTACTTGCTTCTGATGACCATGCACCTGCGCTATCCTGAACTTTGAAATATACTGTATGTGATCCTACTGATAATGATGTGGAGTTAAAACTGGCTGTTTTGCTGATAACGCCATCGATGCTCGATCTCCAGCTATAGCCCGTAATACTTCCGTCCTGATCTGTTCCATGCCCTGAAAATGAAATGGCTTCTCCTGCCAGTGTGTAGGTGGGCGCTATCGTATCAATATATGCTACCGGTTCTTTGTTTACCACTTGCGTCTGTGTAGAGCCCGTACAGCCGATAGGTGTTATCAGTAAAAACAGTGTAAAAAACGCCAGCAATTTACTGCTTTCGGAATGTTTAAAAAGTACTGATATCTGTTGTTTCATAAGTAAATATGTTCTGGTTACTGTGTTTTATTTATATCGTATAGTGAGCTTGGTTTTCCCCTTGGGTAATTCCAGATAATTTAACGGGCCGCGACCATATGATGGGGAATAGCTAGGTACTTTTGCAAATTGAAGGCGAAGTTGGAAGCGTGTTTGTTTTTCTGACATCTGTGTTTTTACAGCATTTAATAATGCGGAGCCTTCAATCGGCTGATTGGGCGGAGAATAGAGTTGAGCTAACGGATTCATCCCCGGGCCAAGGATGAAGTTTCTGCTTTGAAGCACTCCATACTGGTGATTGTAAATCATAAGTAGTCCCATTGTTGTGAAAGGGTCACCTGATATATTAGAATTTGTGATATCCAGTGATACTGATTCGATTGTTGCTTCCGGTGGTATCATGGAAATATCGAAGCTCAGAAATCCTTGAACCATAACATTAGACTGGTTTTCTCCGATTATCACTTCTTGGCCGACGAAGCCGCCGCTCCTGACGTAGCCTTCTTCAGATGCAATGGAGTATAACTCCAATTTGCTTTGAGGCACGGTCCCTACAACTACCTGAAGTTCTGCACTGATGGTGCCGACGGCGTTTGTAGCCGTTAGCGTATAAACGGTTGTGCTTGCGGGTGAAACTATTCTGGTGCCGGTCATGGCAACGTTGCCTATATCGGGATCGATGCTTACAGATGTCGCTCCGCTGATATTCCAGCTCAACGTTGCCGATTTCCCGATTATGATCGATTTCATATCGGCATCGAACGTTTTGATGATGGGTTTCATATTGCCCGAGGGAGTGATGGTCACCCGCTGGTATACTTCCGATGACCATAATCCGTAACCGTTTTGTACCTTGTAATAAATGGTGTGATTTCCTTCCGATAGAGATGTCTTACTGAATTTATCGAGGACGCTGAACTCACCATCAATGCTTGAGCGCCATCTGTGAGCAACGATTGTACTGTTGGGATCGGTGCCATGTCCGATAAATGTGATTGGTTCTCCGTCCAGCGCTTCCGATGGAGATATGGAATCAATGTATGCAGTTGGTGGTTGTTGAGGAGTAGTTGGAGTTATAGCGGTACATCCAGCGGGCATCATTGCTATAATAAGTAGTATAGGTAGCAATAGTTTCCTCAAAATGTTCACCTCCAGCAATGCTCCATATTAATCAAAAGGTAACATCTCGCTAGCCTGTTGTCAATAATTCACGGGATTTGTCGGCATACTTTCGTTCCGAT
>DIKB01000155.1:0-6926 GCA_002421445.1 Dehalococcoidia bacterium UBA5629
TCGGTGTTTATCAGGTGGCTTCAAAACACGTGAGCATCCTGTTTACTCTCGTGATACTGCTTCTTCTGGCGGCCGGTACGGTATATGCTGCATATTATCTTATACAATCACAAAGCGCCACCGATAAACAAGCTGTTGTAGACATTTAGTCCCCTCCTATGTGCATTGACGGGCTTCTATGCGGGTGCAATAACGCCCTGATGAAAGAGTTCAAGGCGATGTATCCCGATCTTAAGGGTGTGATTGACTCTACGGCAGCGGCGCGAATAAACGGCTATCTCGGCGGCAACGGATCGGATGCTGTGTTGAAAGAAGAGCTTCAAAGTTACGGCCTTTCTGACGCAGGGAATAAAGCGCTGCTCTATCTAACCGGGAGATAACCGACAGGTTAGTTCTCCCACCGGCAATTTGCGTTCTATTGGCTAATTTGCAGATGATTTGTATATAATACTCGCATTCAGTTCAGAAACAGAGAGTGAAGATGAAAGGATCGATCGAAATTTCCCCTGAGCTTTGCAAAGGATGCGAGATCTGTATTTCTTTCTGTCCCAAAGCCGCAATTGCCGTTTCCGATATATTGAATGCAAACGGTTATCTGCCTGCTGTCTTTAAGGATACCGGCGAATGCACGGGGTGTGCTACCTGCGCTCTGGTCTGCCCGGAAGTGGCGATAGAGGTGTACCGTGAGTAAGGTTCTTATGACCGGCAACAGCGCCATCGCAGAAGCCGCTATCAGAGCCGGTTGCCAGTGCTACTTTGGATATCCGATCACACCGCAGAATGAGCTTACCGAATATATGGCTGCGAATCTGAGCCGAAGAAAAGGCTGCTCGTTCATTCAAGCGGAGAGCGAAATATCGGCTATCAATATGGTCTACGGGGCGAGCGTTGTCGGCGCACGGGCGATGACCTCCTCATCGAGTCCCGGTATCAGTCTGAAACAGGAGGGCATCTCCTATCTGGCGGCCTGTGAGCTGCCGGCGGTTATCGTCAATATGTCCCGCGGCGGTCCGGGGCTGGGAAGCATCGTGGCTGCCCAGTCCGATTATTTCCAGTCTACCAGAGGCGGTGGCCACGGCGATTACCGTACCATAGTTCTGGCGCCCTCATCGGTACAGGAGCTGGCGGATCTGACGCATAAAGCGTTTGATCTTTCGGATAAATATAAAATTCCGACTCTTATCCTCGGCGATGGCATTCTCGGTCAAATGATGGAGCCTGTTGAGTTTCATTACGAAGCTCCTGCAGAGTTACTGGTCAGGCCTGACGGATTACGGGGAGCGAAAGGGCGTCCCAGCAAAATTATCAAAACCTTTACCTCTGATCCCGCTCAACTGGAGGAACTCAACTGGAGTCTATTCCGACGGTATGAGCTGATTAAAAAGCAGGAAACGGCCTGTGAGACGTTTATGGTGGATGATGCCAAACTCATCGTTGTTGCCTTCGGCATAGCAGCTCGCATTGCCAGAGGGGCAATCAAAACAGTGCGTGCGGAAGGTCTCAAGGTCGGGTTAATGAGGCCGATCACCCTGTGGCCGTACCCGTCCGAAAAGATACAGGAGTTGGCCAAGGGCGTAAAGCAGTATCTCGTCTTTGAATTGAATATGGGACAGATGATCGAAGATGTGCAGTTGTCCCTCGCCGGACAGGGCGAGGTTTCTTTCTACGGCAGGCCGGGGGGCGTTATTCCCACTCCGAGCGAGGTTGCCCGCGTGATCTCCCGCCTTTATTATCAGAAGGGGTTGAAGTAACCGGATGAAGAAAGTATACGCATATCCTAAATCGCTGAAGAGAGCGCCTTTCCACTATTGCCCGGGTTGCGGGCATTCTATTGTGCACAGGCTTGTCTGTGAAGTCATCGATGAGATGAATTTGCAAGATAAAACCATCGGCATTCCGCCGCCGGGATGTTCGGTTTTTGCCTATAACTATTTCGATGTCGATATGGCGGAATCGGCACATGGTAGAGGAGCTGCTGTAGCTACAGGAGCCAAGCGTGCCTTTCCCGATGCGATTGTATTTACCTATCAGGGTGATGGAGACCTTGCCGCTATTGGCACTGCTGAGACTATTCATGCCGCCAACAGAGGAGAACAGATCACCACGATTTTTGTGAATAATGCAGTTTATGGGATGACGGGTGGACAGATGGCTCCGACAACGCTGGTCGGGCAGAAAACAACGACAACCCCATACGGACGGGATGAATCGCTGGACGGGGCACCGATAAAAATGAGCGAGATTCTGGCGCTGGTCAAAGGTACGGTCTACATTGAACGTGTCGCAGTCAACTCTCCTGACAATATCAGAAAAGCTAAAAAGGCCATCCGTAAGGCTTTTCAGACGCAGATATATAAACTCGGTTTCTCCATGGTGGAGATACTCTCTCCCTGTCCCACTAACTGGAAGATGAGCCCCATAGAATCGTGGCAGTGGGTGGACAGGGAGATGACCAAGGTGTTTCCGCTGGGAGTAATAAAGGATACTACGGAGAAGAAAGATGCTGATTAAAGCTGTCTTCGCCGGGTTTGGTGGACAGGGTGTTCTCTCGATGGGGCTTAATCTGGCCGAGGCGGCCATGCTTGAGGGCAAAGAGGTAACGTATTTGCCGTCCTACGGCGCCGAGGTTCGCGGCGGTACAGCTAATTGCACCGTTGCCATATCGGACGATGAAATTGCATCTCCGGTTGCCTCATCACCTGAGTTTATCATTGCCATGAATCAGCCGTCTGCGGTTAAATTCCAGAATCAGATACAATCGGGAGGCCTGTTCTTTATCAACTCCTCTCTGGTGAAGGCGGAACTGTCCAGAGGAGATATCATTGTCGTCGGTGTCCCGGCGAGTAAGATTGCGGAAGATCTGGGCAATCCGAAATCAGCCAATATGGTCATGCTGGGCGCATTCACTAGAAAAAGCGGGCTTGTTTCCATCGAAAGTATCAAAAAGGGACTAAAAGTAAGTCTGAGATCAAAACCAAAACTGATTGCCGTTAATGAAAAAGCTTTGATGGCGGGATATGATCTGCCTTAGCTTTATAAATAGTGAGGGAGAGTAACCTATGAGTGTAAAGCAGATTTCGGTTAATCTTGAAAATGTGCCGGGGAAATTTATGGATGTGAGCGAGTGTCTGGGGAGGGAGGGTGTAAATATCCGCGCCATTTCTGTGGCCGATACGTCCGAAGTCAGCACGGTCAGGTTTGTCACCGACAATCCTGAAAAGACCGCTAATGTGCTGCGGAGCAATGGCTATTCCGTCACAGAAACTGATGTTATCGCGGTAGAAGTTCCCGATCATCCCGGCGGTTTGCGTGCTGTATTGAAGCCGCTCCGCGAGGCCAAAATTAATGTTCTCTATTTCTACACCTTTCTTGGCAGAGGAGAGAGCGGACAGCCCGTTGTTATCATCGGCGTGGATAAGACCAAGGAAGCCATAGAGGCGCTGAACAAAAACTGGGTTCATACCTTCGGAAAAGAGATCTATTCCCTGTAGTCGATATTAGAAAAGGGCAGCGGTTGTTTTACCGCTGCCCTTTTTTTTATGTCTTTTGTATCTATGAAATTCGCAGATTCTCAATAAAGCCGGTTATCTGCTCGGCATTGCTTCGCGTCTTCTCATCATCGGACGTCCGCCAGCCGGGCGAAATGGGCGGGGAGAAGAAGAGCGGGAAGGTGCGGGAGCATAAGATCGGGGACGTTCGCCTTCCGGTGCCTCCGCTTTATAGTTGAAGCCCTGCACTGTCCTCCGCTCGATCTTTGCGTTAAGGACACGCTCAAGATCGCGCACCATGGATGCGTCTTTACCTGTAACGAGTGTCAATGCGTCACCCGTTTTCTCAACACGTCCCGTGCGGCCGATGCGGTGCGTGTAGGCATCGGTATTCTCGGGCATATCGTAGTTGATCACGTGTGAGATGCTCGAAATATCGATACCCCGCGCAGCAATATCCGTTGCTACCAGTATCTTATAGGTTCCTCTGCGGAAGCCATCAAGTGCTGCCTGGCGTCTGGACTGAGACAGGTTGCCCTGCAGCGATGCTGTTTTGAATCCTGCACGCGATAAATGCTCGGCAACTCGCTCTGTGCCATGTTTGGTGCGTGTAAAGATTAAAACTGAATCCGTTTCGGTATGCTTCAATAATTCTATTGTCAGCGCAGTCTTGAGATGCTGTTTCACGGGATACAATGCATGCGATACACTCGCTACCGGTGCTTCGTGCCCGATTTGCACCGTAACCGGATTCTTCAGAATATCCTGTACTAAACGGCGTATATCGGGCGGCATAGTCGCTGAGAACAGCAGTGTCTGCCGTTGATGCATCAGGCATTTTAAAATGCTTTTGATATCAGGTAGAAAACCCATATC
Organism: Dehalococcoidia bacterium UBA5629; assembly: GCA_002421445.1. Classification (GTDB taxonomy): domain Bacteria; phylum Chloroflexota; class Dehalococcoidia; order GIF9; family UBA5629; genus UBA5629. The sequence goes on from DIKB01000155.1 coordinate 4,365, forward strand.
GAACATTCTGTCCGCTTCATCGATGACCAGGATTTCCACTTGCGACAAATCGATTGAGCTCCTCCACAGATGATCGAGTAGACGTCCAGGGCAGGCAACCGCTATGTCGATTCCCTTTCTCAGTGCCCGTATTTGCTGATCCATGCTCGTACCGCCGTAAATGGAGAGACTCCGAATGCCGGTTTTCTGGCCCAGATCGCTGATGACCGAGCATGTTTGTTCGGCGAGCTCACGTGTGGGCGAGATTATAACCGCACGGATGCGGCCCCTGGGACCGTTCACTGGTGTGGTTATGAGACGCTGTAAGATCGGCAATACGAAAGCGGCGGTTTTGCCTGTTCCCGTTTGTGCCTGACCTATCAGGTCGCGACCCTCCATAATTGGCGGGATCGCCTGTTCCTGGATTGGTGTGGGTATTGTGTATCCAAGCGCCCGTACACCGGACATGACGCTTGGATGAAGATTGAAATCATCAAAATTCATTGTGTGACCTACTCCTATATTAAATTATAGTTAGAGTTCGGTCACCCAATACTTGAAGAAAACTCAGAGAGGATTCGAAGAAGATTGCATAACCGGAACTAGAACTTATGTTAAGTATTGTACACTAAACAGAACACTTGTGCAAAATGTGCACTCACTAGAGTCAAAAAACCTCGTTGCGCCATGCCGGGAAAGAGTAAAGTTATGGTACAAATATCGGTGTGGTATCATGTGTTTAGTATTTTCGACTGTAACCGTAACTTTTATTGCTTGGAAAGGGGCAGATAATGGAAATTCTAAACGCCGGTTATGAGATAGTTGATGATCCGGACTACAATGCAATTCTAAGAAAGATCGAGCGATGCGGCCGCGTTGCGTATAAATCTGAAGATAGAATAACGCCTGATTCCGCTGAAAAATTCGTAAGAAATATCCTCAAATCCGGTCATGAGAGCGTCATCGAGCATCATTCGATAACGATAAAATTCATTTGTGACAGGGGTGTCAGCCATGAATTGGTCAGGCACAGGCTGGCTTCGTTTACGCAGGAGAGCACACGGTATGTAAACTATACCAAAAAAGGATTCGCCGTAATTAAACCACCCGCCTCCTTTTTCAAAGATGACAGTGATTATGAATACTGGAAGGCGAGTAATAAAGAATGTGAAAAATCCTATATTTCATTGATCGAATCAGGCCATCCTCCCGAGCAGGCCAGGCTGTTTTTGCCGACATCCTTGAAGACTGAAATAATGGTTACCGCCAATTTGCGGGAGTGGAGACATATACTGAAATTGAGAACAGCGAAAGATGCTCATCCGCAGATGAGGGAGATAATGATTCCCCTGCTAGCTGAATTTAAACAACGTTTGCCCGTGTTTTTTGAAGACATTATGGTGCAATAAGCACTGGTTATTCATAACATGCAGGGGTATTGTTTCCGTCTTTGATCGCAGGTATAATTTTGAAACTCCAGGTTAAAAAGAGTTTCGAGGTGTGCTTTGGCAATAAAAGTTGTCACAGATAGTGGATCGGATATCCCCTCAGAGGTTGCAAACGAGTTGGGTATTAGCGTTGTGCCATTGTATATCTATTTTGGAAATACAGTCTTAAAAGACGGAGTTGACATAGAACCGGATGAATTGTACCGGAGACTGGCGGGATGCCCGATCTATCCCACTACCACACAACCTTTGCCTGCCGATTTTGCCAGTACCTATAACGATCTTTCTAAAGACGCTGACGCCATTGTTTCAATACATTTATCGAATAAGATGAGTGGTACCTATAATGCAGCGCTTCAGGGTGCTGAGATAGCAAATCCTAAGTGCGGAGTCCACGTGGTGGACAGTTTTTCCGTTTCAGTGGGGCTGGGAATAGTGACTGTGGCTGCGGCTCGAGCAGCCAGGGCAGGAGGCACTTTAACGGAGGTTCTGGAGGAGACCCAAAAGACTATCAGCCAAAGTCAAATCCGCGGAGTGCTGGATACGTTGGGCTGTCTACTTAAGGGCGGTCGTATTACCAGGGCCAGAGCGCTGGTGGGGACTTTATTGAATGTGAAGCCCATATTGACAGCACGTGACGGTGAGATTATTCAAATAGGCATGACCCGTTCTTATAACAGGGGCATTGAACAGTTGTTCGACTTTGTTAAAAAATTTCCCAACGTGCAAGAGGTGGCTATATCGCATAGCACAGTTCCTGAAGAGGCCAGGATGCTCAAGGATCGTATCGTTTCCATCATTGATGAAAAACGAATTCAAATATGCAGGATAGGTGCGGCATTGGGCGTGCATGGCGGACCAGGCACTCTTCTTGTCGCTGCCAGGGGTGGCTAGCTATAAAATCCGTATAGTATCTATTGTCTGATGGAGTGCTGCTGGATATTCCGTGCCATAAAATAATGTTGTGCCATGGCCATTGAAAGAAATTTGTTAAACAAAATAATTATGATATTGCACGAAACGGGAATTTACGATAAGCTCATCCTATGATTCAGGTTACCGATACGATCTCTATCGGCGAAAATGAAATACAACTCGAGTTCATCCGGGCTTCGGGACCCGGTGGGCAGAATGT
>DIKB01000155.1:6981-9261 GCA_002421445.1 Dehalococcoidia bacterium UBA5629
CGATTATTTTCGCTGGCTCGCAAGCAGATCACGAAAGAAGGCATGCTGACCATCACTGCCCGACGGTTCCGCTCACAGGAAGCGAATCGCCAGGATGCGATCAACCGTCTGGTGAAATTGATCTTTAGGGCAACGCAGAAGCCGTCGATCCGGCGGAAGACGAAGCCGACGCTCGCATCAAAAACACGACGGTTGGAGACAAAACGCCGCCGTGCTGTGACGAAACGCTTGCGCCGTTCTATCTCTGCGTCTGATGATTAATAAGGAGAGAAGTGCTGTTACATGGCAAAGATTGTACTGGATCTGCATGACATTTTTAATAAGGGCGGTATGATCGAGACGGAGCTAAATCGCGTTGTAGAGGAAGCTGTGGAGAAAAAGATCGCTCTGGTGGAAATTATCCCCGGCAAGGGATCGGGGCAGCTCAAGAAACGTGTTTTACGATTCTGCGCTCAACCGGAGATAAAAAAGCTGTACCATCGCATAGAAAAAGACGATAAGAATTTCGGCAGGATTTTTCTGCACTTCAAACATTAGGACGCAGCCGGGAAGGCTTTACTGTCCGGCAGCGAGCTTCTTTTTGGCTTCGTTCCAGAGCGCATCCTGTTCCTCAAGGGAGAGATCGCCCAGCTTGATGCCACGTTCGCGGCAGAGTTGCTCCATGCAGGTGAACCGTTCGAAGAAGCGCTGATTGGTGCCGCGGAGTGCTGTCTCGGCATCGATGCCCAGCCTGCGGGCGAGATTCATCAGCGTGAATAACACATCACCAAACTCGTGTATCTGTTCCTCGTGATTGCTGGCGTTGCGGAGCTCGTCCACTTCCTCAACCAACTTGTCCAGCACCTGCTCCGTTTTTCGCCAGTCAAAACCGATGTCCGCGGCGCGCCGCTGGATGGACTGGCCGTAGGACAGGGCGGGCATGCTTTTTGGCACGCCGGAGAGCAGTGATCCATTAGATTCGTGCCGCTCGTTTTGCTTCAGTAGCTCCCAGTTATGTTTGACCTCGGCGGCATCTTTGACTTTGACCTCACCGAATACGTGAGGATGGCGGTGAATGAGCTTATCGCGGAGGGTTTGAATAACATCATCGATAGTAAATTCGCCCTCTTCAGAGGCTATCTGGGCGTGGAGCATTATTTGCAGCAGAAGATCACCGAGTTCCTCGCGCAGCTTTTGTAGATCGCCGTCATCGAGCGTCTGGAGCACTTCGTAGCTCTCCTCAACCAAATATGGCCTCAATGAGGCATGAGTTTGCTTTCTGTCCCAGGGACAGCCATCGGGCGCCCGGAGACGGGCGAAAAGCTGTTTTAGTTCTTCAAAGCCGATGTGGGCTTTTTTTTCAGCCAAGTCATTTCCTCCGGGGATACGTACGTGACCTTCCGTTTCGCTGTAACGATGATAAGGGTGGGTTCACTATTCTTATTTGTTATTGCGCATACCGAGGAACATGATGATATAGTAGAAAAGCTGTGCGAAAGCCTGCAACGTTGCGGCAACGTACGTCAGCGCAGCTGCGGACAGGACGGCGCTCGCAGCATCATTCTCCTGTGCGGCAAGAAGGCCGGAGCTACGGAGCATTGCCCGTGCCCGGTTGCTGGCATTGAATTCCACCGGAAGCGTGACCAGGCTGAACAGGACGGCCAATGAGAACAGAAAAATGCCGAGGAGCACAACGGTTACGCCAAATTCGCTGCGGCTGAACATATAAATGAAGAAGCCGAGCATGACGCAGATATAGCCGAACGTGCTGCCGAGATTTGCTGCGGGAACGATCGCGCTTCGGAGACGCATAAACGCGTATCCTGTCTTATCCTGGACGGCATGTCCGACCTCATGGGCAACTATACCGAGCGCGGCAACCGAAGGAGCATCGCCAACCTCAGGGGATAGCCTGAGCACTTTTTTAGTCGGATCATAATGATCGCCCAGCTTCTGCTTGACTGTTTCCACACGAACATTGCTCAAGCCGTTGGCACGGAGCAGCACTTCTGCCGCCTCTCTGCCGGACATGCGTCTGCTGTTGGCCTGTTTGGAATACTTATTGAATGTTGAATTCACCTTCGCCTGCGCGTAGAACATGAAAATCAACGGCGGAATCATGATAATAAAATACAGGGGATCGAAGAAAAACATTGTCGCCTCAGTCTCCTTATATTGGTATTTATAGAATAATAGAATAATTGTAAGGACGGTCGCGGGCAAAGTCAACCAACCCGGTGCTGTGCGTCTCTGTTAGTCTACTGATGGAATTGTTCCGGATTTTTTCCTGCATGCCGGCTG
>DIKB01000001.1 GCA_002421445.1 Dehalococcoidia bacterium UBA5629
CCATTCTCTCCTCCCCGGGCAAACAAGTATCGATCTTGCTGTTATTTTCTCTAGTGTTTGTTTCTCGCCGTCTCGAGAAGTATGCGTTGTTCGGCTGCTGCAATGTTTCGCCTGGTATGGTCGATGACATCGGGGTTTACCGATACTGATGTTATACCCCATCGTACCATGTTTTCCGCGTAATCGGGGTAGTTGGATGGCGCCTGTCCGCAGATGGAACAGGTGATGCCGATACGTGTACAGGTTTCAATGATTGTGCGAATGGCTGCCAGTACCGCTTTATCTCTCTCATCGTAGAGTGGAGCACAGACCTCGCTATCTCTATCGACCCCTAATATAAGCTGAGTGAGATCGTTCGATCCGATGGAAACGCCGGTTACACCGAGTTTCGCATAATCTTCAAGCCAGGTGACAACGGATGGCACCTCGGCCATCACCCATAGTTCCATGTCCCGGTCATTGCTCAATCCGCTGGCATCGATGAGCTGTTTACATCGCTTGAGTTCCCATAATGTGCGGACGAACGGGATCATGAGATGCAGGTTTCGGAACTGCGCTCTCACCTGTTGAATGACTTTCAATTCCAGATTAAATAGATCGGGATTCTGGATATAACGATAACAGCCCCGGAAACCGATCATGGGGTTTTGCTCCGCTGGCTCATATTTTTCGCCTCCGTGCAAGTTGCGAAACTCGTTAGACCGGAAGTCCATCGCACGGTAGATGACCGGTCTGGGATAAAAGGCACGGGTGAATATGCTCAGCTTTTTCACCATATTTTCAATGAAGGTATCACTCTTGCCTTCCTCCAGGAGTTTGCGAGGGTGCACGCTATCACAGGCGTCAATGACCATGAACTCGGCGCGCAGCAGTCCCACTCCATCGACGTCTTCCTTTGCAATTCGCTCCGCTTCGTGAGGCATGGCTAAATTTACATAAAGTTTGGTGGCAGTGATGAGTGGAGCCGGTTTTGGCAATGTCGCTAAGGGAGCTGCTTCTGTTGCCTTTGGTCTTCTGTCCATGATGTGTCCCTCGTATACCACTCCCTGTGAGCCATCGACGGTTACCAGCTGATTGTTCTTCAGTATTTTTGTTGCTGTCCTTGTGCCGACGATGCAGGGTAATCCCATCTCTCTCGATACGATTGCCGCGTGGCAGGTCATACCGCCGCCATCGGTCACAATGCCGGATGCTTTTTTCATCAGCGGTACCCAATCGGGAGATGTCATTGCGGCAACGAGAACATCGCCGCGTTTGAAATCGGCATCCATGTCAGGGGATAGCAGCACTTTCACATCACCGCTGCCCCTTCCCGGGCTGGCACCCAGCCCCCTGAGCAGTTCCACAGCCTCTTCGGCTTCAGCTATGGGTTCTTTTGCGCTAACTTTTCCCTCTTTCTTTAAGGTGGTGATCGGTCTCGATTGCACGAGGTAAAGATGACCGTTCTCGATCGCCCATTCCGTATCCTGGGGGCTGCCATAGTGTTTTTCATCGAGGATGCCCAGTTTCGCGATATCGATAACTTCTGCATCAGTTAATACGCGGGTCTTGGCTTCCTGAGGAGATAGTGTTATGGACTCATTGCTTCCATCGGAGGCGCGAACGATTTTGAAGGTTTTATGGTTGACCTGAGTTTGCTTGATCTCAAGAGTATCTTTGTCTACTACATGGAGATCAGGAGCAACTGCGCCGCTGACGACCACTTCCCCCAGGCCAAATGCGGCTTCAATAACGATGCTCTTCTCATCGCCTGTAGCCGGGTTAACTGTGAACATGACCCCTGATTTACGGGAGTTCACCATCTTTTGTACAACGACTGCAATTGCCGGCTCATCGGTGAATCCCTGTTTCGCACGGTAAAAGATGACACGTGCTCCGTAAAGAGACGCCCAGCATTCCTTCACCTTCTCGATGACATCGTTGTCCCCTTTTGTGTTGAGGAATGTTGCGTTCATACCGGCGAATGATGCCGATTCGGAATCTTCCATAGTAGCTGATGAACGTACTGCTACAAATTGGGCATCAATACCGTCTTTTGCCGAAAGAGTATGATACGCGCTGATGATCTCCTCATAGATTTCAGAGGGCATCTCGGCTTCCAGAATAAGGCTTTGAATCTCTTTGGCCTTGTGCCTGAGCTGCACATTATCGTCTACGCTTAATCCGTTGAGGCGGCGTTTGATTCTGGTTCTCATCCCGGATTTTTTCATGAAAAATTGGTACGCCTGAGCAGTGATGACAAAGCCTGGAGGTACAGGCAACTTGCTTCGTACCATCTCTCCGAGGTTTGCGCCCTTTCCACCAGCTTCATCAACATTGTTGATAGTCAGGTCTTCAAACCATTTCACGATTGCCATGATGTGCCTCCTTCTTGCGTCTGTTCCGATAGAGATGCATTGTCAACACGTACAATTCTTGAAAAAATACCGGTCAAACAGTTTTGCATTCTTTAAACGGGCTAAAGTAGGTATAGTATACACCAAGTCTTGTTTAAGACTAAAACTATATACAGGTCAAATAGTTTTATGTACAATATGAAGTAACATAGTACAACATGTGTAAGGTGTGCTTATTCCGATCAATCGATGAGCTTAAGGTTAATGAAAATATTCTGGAGTTGCTGAGATGACGCAGGGTCGTTCTTTACTGAGGATTATTGTTTGTGATGATGACCCGGCTGACCGGAAGCTGATCCGCACATATTTCAAGCAGATACATACTCCGGAAATCGCCCTCATGGAAGCGACGAGCGATGAGGAACTTCACAGTATTCTGAATAAAGGCAGGGTTGATTTGATATTGCTCGACGTACATATGCCGGGGCGATCTGACTTCGACTGGCTCGGTCAGGTGATCCAGAGAAACGTGGCTCCAGTTGTAGTCATGTCAGGATTGGGAAGCGAGGAAGTTGCTGTAAAGGCATTGCATGGAGGAGCTGTCAGCTATTTGCCAAAGTCCAGATTATCTGCAGAAGCATTGAAGGATATAGTTGAAGAGGCACTACAACGATGGGATGGCATGCAAAGGAGCAAAGCGAATCAGGAGGAACTGGAAAGGCTGGCAACTATAGATGCATTGACAGGGCTGTATAACAGGCGTGTCATTTTGCGACAGTTGGGCGATCATATTCGATTCTCCCTGCGCTATAAGGATGAGTTGAGTTTAATCATGCTTGATATAGATCATTTCAAGCAAGTGAATGATCAATACGGGCATCTTGTCGGTGACACCGTTCTGGAGAAGATGGCATCTCTTATTCAGAAGGGCACTCGCGATACCGATGTAGCCGGGCGGTATGGTGGTGAAGAGTTTCTTATTATTTTGCCGAGGACCAATATACCGTCTGCGCTGGATGTTGCTGAACGGATACGGAGATACATTGAATCAGCCGAGATGTATAACGACTATGGTGCTGTGTTTCATGTAACAGTGAGCCAGGGGATGTCATTATATCGACATGGTGATGATGAACGGGCTCTGATTGCGCGCGCTGATCAGGCGTTATACGCCGCAAAAGAAAATGGAAGAAATAGAGTAGAGACAGTAATCTAACTCTTATTTCCAAGCTCTTGTCAGACTGAAAGGGTCATATATTTTTGGTTTCTATTGTTGATGCCATGATCTCAGCGATATCGTACGCTTTCAGTATCTCTCCTGAATCCTTTGCTTTGATAGCATCTTCAAACATTTGCAGGCAGTATGGACAGGCTGAAGCCACGATATCAGCCTTTGTTTTCAGAATCTGTTCTACGGTGTTTCACTAATTCTTGTTCCGCGATCCTCCATCCAGAATCGTCCGCCACCGCCACCGCAGCAGGCAGGCGCCGCCGAAGAGCAGGAAGTGCATGATACCGGGATATGGTTCACGGAAGAAACGACGGTGCAAGAAACCATCGAGAATGCTGATGATAATAAAATCGCCGAATATCTCACGGGATGCTTCCATAATTCCCCCTTAGTTTCTGTGATAGGTATTCAAGAATATCGAATTGCATTGTACCAGTCTCACAAGAAAAAAATCTACGGCAGATGATGAATGCTTACGTTCATACGGATCACAAAAGAATGTATGAGCATTCACCATTCGAATTGTGAAAAAGCAGATGGAAAGTGGACTTTGTTATCTTAATGATGGTTGGCTAATGCGAGCAGTCGCTCTACGGATTCATATGGGACATTGGTTTCACCGATCATGACTTCCTGTGCATCGCCGAAGCCATGGTAGTCGGTGCCGCCGGTAGCAATCAATCCATATCGATGGCAGAGGAGTAGCAGGTTGTTTATAGTATCCCGTGTGTAGTTCTTGTAGTAGACTTCAATGCCGATGAGGCCGGCGTTCTTTAATGTGGCAACCAAAGCTTCAAGGTTTTCTATATCGGCAGGATGCGCCAGCACCGGTAATCCGCGAGAGTTAGCGATGAGCCTCACCGCTTCTTCGGGGAGCAGCTTCTTTCTCTCTACGTATGCGGGACCGTCATGTCCGATGTACGTATCGAATGCCTCTTTGAGCGATGCGACGTATCCGGCATCGATCATTGCCTGTGCGACATGGGGGCGGCAGATCGGAGCGCCCTGAGCCAGTTTTTCAATGTTTTGCCATTCGAGGGGGCAGCCGAGACTGCGGAGCTTGTCGACCATCTGTACGGCGCGACCTTCCCGTGAATCGCGCAGGGCGTCAAGATTATCGATCAGATTTTTATCGGTATAATCGATAAAATAGCCAAGTACGTGTACTTCCCCTTGTGGCACGTCGGTATTTATTTCAATTCCGGGGATAATTGTTAATCGTGGAAATTGTTGAGCGGCTTGAATTGAAGGATTGATGCCATCGATTGTGTCATGATCGGTGATTGCGATTGTTTTTAAGCCTCGTTTAACTCCGAGTGCTACTATTTCGGCAGGTGTCAGGCGACCATCAGAAAACGTTGTATGAACATGTAGATCAACGTTCACTTACTCCGGTTCCTCGCGGTAGATCCTTTGTATATTGGTTGCTTTGCCTGTTGTCTCATCAATATCAATCAGCACGGCATTAAAGGAGCTGCGCCCATCACCGACGGAAAGACGGTGAGGCATGCCGGTCAAGAAGCTATGCAGTACGGTTTCAGGATTGTCGCCGATGACTGAATTCATTGGTCCCACCATTCCTACATCGGTAACATATGCTGTCCCGTTCGGCAGAATGCAAGTATCGATGGTGCCGACATGTGTATGCGTGCCAAGAACTGCGCTGACCCTGCCATCAAGATATCGCCCCAGCGCCATTTTTTCAGAAGTTGCTTCTGCATGAAAATCAACAAGTATGATTCTGTTCCTGGTCTTTATCTGTTCCAGAAAGCTATCCATGGTACGAAACGGACAATCGGCTTCTTTCATAAAAACGCGGCCGATTAAATTTACTACGGTGACATTGCCAACTGATATAAATCCCCTCCCGGGAGCGGTCGGCGGATAATTGAGCGGGCGGATAATGGGCAATTCATCATCGAGGTAAGGGAAAATCTCTTTGCGAGCCCATACATGGTTTCCGGTGGTGATAACATCGACGCCGAGATCGATGAGATCTCTGGCCGTCGAGAGGGTAATGCCCAGTCCTGAAGCAGAGTTTTCACCATTGGCGATGACAAAATTAAGATTATATTCACTGTGCAGAGCGGGAAGAAATGATTGTAATGCCCTTCTCCCGGGCCTGCCGATAATATCGCCGATCATTAATATACGCAAGAGAGGTCCTTAAAAGTTATTTTACGAATTACTTTGCGAAATCAACCGCCCTGACCTCTCGCATCACAGTTACCTTGATCTGGCCAGGGTAATCAAGGCTTTCCTGAATCTTTTTCACAATATCCCGTGCCAGTCGCATAGCTCCCAGGTCATCAATTTCCTGCGGTTTTACCATAATGCGGACCTCTCTGCCCGCCTGAATAGCAAATGCTTTTTCAACGCCTGCGAAGCTTGTGGCAACGTTCTCCAGTGCCTCAATGCGTTTCAAATATTGTTCCGTTGATTCCCTGCGCGCTCCAAGACGTGAGCCGCTTATGGCATCTGCTGTGGCGACAATGAAGCCGAGCGAACTGGTGGTCCCTGCTTCTCCGTGGTGTTCGCCTACAGCCTGAGCTACATCAGCGGAGCGATCCCATTGTTTAACCAGATTTGCGCCGATTTGCGCATGCGTTCCATCGACTTCATGGTCAACTGCTTTGCCGATATCATGAAGCAGCCCTGCTCTCTTTGCCAGCATCACATTGGCACCGATTTCGGCTGCAATCATTCCTGATAGATGTGCTACTTCCAGACTGTGAATCAGGACATTTTGCCCGTAGCTGGTTCGGAATTTGAGCCTGCCCAGAAGTTTTATGAGCTCTCCGTGCAGTCCCTGGACTCCAGCTTTTCGTGCTGCCTGTTCACCTTCGTTGCGAATTGTCACATCGACTTCATTTTTTGCCTTCTCCACCACCTCTTCGATGCGTGTTGGATGGATACGACCGTCGAGAATTAAGTTTTTCAGCGCTATCTTTGCGATTTCACGTCGTAATGGATCGAAGCTGGAGATTGTTACTGCTTCCGGTGTATCATCAATGATCAGATCGACACCGGTTGCCTGTTCCAGCGCACGGATGTTACGTCCTTCACGACCGATGAGTCGCCCTTTCATTTCATCGTTGGGTAGAGGAACGGAAGAAACGGTAGTTTCCGAGACGACATCGGTGGCACAGCGTTGAATAGTGGTTGCCAGAATGTCCCTTGATTTCTCGTCTGCTTCCTGCTTTATCTTTGTTTCCCACTCGCGGACACGGCGCGAAGCGTCTTCCTCAATCTCTTTCTCGATGGCTTTCAACAATTCCTGCTTGGCTTCATCGATAGTCATGACGGAAATGGCTTCAAGACGCTGAATCTGTTTACCTCGTAGTTCTTCGAGTTGAGCCTTGATGCCGTCGAGTTCTTTTTCCCGTGCCCCAAGGCCTCGCTCTCGACGATCAAGGGATTCAAGTCTGCGATCGACGCGCTCCTCTTTTTGAGCGAATCGGCGCTCCATCCGTTGAAGCTCAGCACGACGCTCTCTGCTCTCTGTCTCGGCAGCAGCTCTTACCTTGACTGCTTCATCGCGTGCTTCAAGAAGAACTTCCTCGTGCTTGGCGATGGCCTCATTGAGGAGCTTCCTGGCTTCATTCTGAGTATTTCTGAGCTGTTGATTCGCCTGTATTTGACGGGCGAAGTAGCCGATGCCGATACCCAGAATACCTAACAGAACAACTGAAAGTAGGTATACGTATATAGATACTACAGAATCCATTTAATTGCCTTTCTTTAGAAATATGACACATTATCATGATAAATTTAAAATCTCTCTTTACATAGTAACCTTTGACTATGGTTAGTGTCAATGGGCTGAGGAGGATTTGTTAATATTCTACGATAATGTCA